>JAYTAY010000347.1:0-3249 GCA_043737255.1 Luteimonas sp. | reverse complement strand
GCCACCAACCTCGACATCACCGAACGCAGGCGCACCGAGGACGAGATCCGGGATAGCGAGGAACGCTATCGCACCTTGTTCAACTCCATCGATGAAGGGTTCTGCGTCATCGAAATGATCTTTGACGACCATGGCCGGGCGGTCGATTACCGCTTTCTGGAAGTCAATCCTTCATTCGAGACATTGACCGGCGTCCACGAAAGCGTCGGCAAGCGGATGCGCGAACTGGCTCCCGACCACGAAGCGTACTGGTTTGAAACTTACGGCAAGGTCGCGCTGACGGGAGAGCCTATCCGCTTTGTACACGAAGCCAAAGCGCTGGATGGTCGCTGTTTCGATTTCTACGCGTTCCGCATCGGTGGCGCAGACAGCCGCAAAGTCGCCGTCCTGTTTACCAACATCACGGAACGCAAACACACGGAACAGGCGTTGCTCGACAGCGAGGAACGCTATCGCACCTTGTTCAACTCCATCGATGAAGGGTTCTGCCTCATTGAAATGATATTTGACGACCACGGCCGGGCGGTCGATTACCGCTTTCTGGAAGTGAATCCGACCTTCGAGAAACAGAGCGGTCTGGTCGGGGCGGCCGGCAAGCGGGTGCGCGAACTCATTCCCGCGCTTGAAGCGCATTGGTTCGAAACCTACGGCAAGGTCGCCCGTACCGGGGAAACCGCCCGCTTCGTGAGCCTTGTCAAAGACCTGGGTGATCGCTGGTTCGATGTGTACGCCTGCCAAGTCGGAGGCGCGGATAGTCGCAAAGTCGCCGTTGTGTTCAACGACATCACCGCGCGCAAGCAGCTCGATGAGGCGCTGCAGGTAAATGAGCAGCAACTGCGTTTCGTTCTGGACTCGATGCCGCAGAAAGTGGCCACGGCCACGCCAGACGGCGCCCACGACTATTTCAACCCGCAATGGTCCGAGTTCACCGGCCTGTCGTTCGACCAGATCAAGGGTTGGGGCTGGAAGCAGTTCATCCACCCCGACGACCTGGCCGAGACCATCCGTATCTGGCAGCACTCCCTCGCCACCGGTGAGGCCAGCCAGAGCGAACAGCGCTTCCGCCGCGACGATGGCGCGTATCACTGGCATCTGACCCGGTCTGTCCCCATCCGCGATGCGGCGGGCGAAGTCGCGCTGTGGATCGGCTCGAGCACCGACGTGCAGGACGTCAAGGAAGCTGACCGGCACAAGGACGAGTTCCTGGCGATGCTGGCGCACGAACTGCGCAACCCGCTGGCGCCGATTCGCAACATGGTGGAAGTCATCAAGCGCGCCGACGGCAATCGCGATTTGCTGCAGCCCGCGCTGGCCGTGATGGATCGGCAGTTGCGACAGATGACCCGGCTGATCGACGACCTGCTCGACGTGGGCCGCATCAGTCAGGGCAAGATCGAGCTTCGCCGCGAAGCGGTCGACGTGGCGTCCGTGATTCGCCAGGCGCTCGAGGCCTCGAGTCCGGCGTCCGATGCGGCTTGGCAGGACGTCTCGGTGACACTTCCGGCACAACCTCTCTATGTCGATGCCGATCCGGCGCGGCTGGCACAAGTGTTGGGCAACCTACTGCATAACGCCTCGAAGTTCAGCAAACCCGGTGGCCGCATCGCGCTGCTCGCCGAGCGGCAGGGCGCAGACGTGGTGGTGACGGTCACCGATGCCGGCATCGGCATCGCGGCCGGCATGCTGCCGAACATTTTCGAGATGTTCGCGCAGGGCGACGAGAGTCTGGAGCGCACCAACAGTGGGCTCGGCATCGGCCTGACGCTGGTACGGCGCCTGATCGAGATGCATGGCGGGTCGGTGCAGGCCTCCAGCGAAGGTGTGGGGCGGGGCAGTGCGTTCATGGTGCGTCTGCCGGAACTGATCGCACAGGGCGAGAGGCTGCCGCCGGATGTGGCGGTCGACGGGTTCCCCCATGTCACGGGCCGCCGCATCCTGGTGGTGGATGACAACCACGATTCGGCGGACTCGCTGTGCCTGCTGTTGCAGTTGACCGGCAACCAGACGCACGCCGCCTTCGACGGTGTGGAGGCGGTGGCGGCAGCGGCGCGGTTCAAGCCGGACGTGATCGTGATGGACATCGGCTTGCCCAACTTGAATGGCTATGAGGCCGCACGTCAGATACGGGAACAGCCATGGGGCAAGACTCTGTTTTTGGTGGCGCTGACGGGCTGGGGTCTGGATGAAGACCGGAAAAAGACCGCAGATGCCGGCTTTGACGCGCACCTGGTCAAGCCGGTGGACCCGTCCACGCTTGGAAGCCTGCTGGCCGGGATGACCGCGGCGAAAGCTTGAATCGGGCGGGGTCGATCTATTCCGTCACCCGCACTTGCTGTACCCACAATTCAAGCAAGTCGCACACCCGTCCAGCAGCACCATCGCCCTGGTGCTGCACTTGTGGCACATGCTGGCGGAAGGCGGGAAGCTGGCGCCGTCGCCGGTGACTTCGACGTCTTCGGCGCGCGCTTCGGGAGCGGGGGCTGGGATTACGTCAGGGTTTTTTTTTGAGCGCTGCTGGGTTTCGTAGGCGCGGCGCTTCTCGGCGATCAGCACGCGGTGGTGCTCGCTCATTTCCGGGTCGTGCATCATGCCGATGGACTTCAGGTGGTCCTCGATGATCATGCCCAGCTCGGCCACCAGCGACGGCATGTACACGCCACCGGCCTTGAAGTAGCCGCCCTTCGGGTCGAACACGGCCTTCATTTCCTCGACCAGGAAGGTCACGTCGCCGCCCTTGCGGAACACGGCACTCATGATGCGGGTAATGGCGACCACCCACTGAAAGTGGTCCATGTTTTTCGAGTTGATAAACACTTCGAACGGACGGCGCAGTTCGTGTTCGGTGCCGGGGTTGAGCACGATGTCGTTGATGGTCACGTACATGGCGTGTTCAACGAGCGGGGATTTGATTTTGTAGGTCGAGCCTACTAAAGCTTCCGGACGCTCGAGTTTTTCGTGCATCAGGATTATTTCGGCCATCGGGCGTTCGATAATGATTGTGGTAGGCGCAGGTGTTGCTGCCTCGGCCACTTTATCTTCGGGCTTGACGACGCTGTAGTTCTTGATTTTTTTTGTAATTTTGATGGCCATTAAACTTGAACTCCTGGGTGTTTCTTTGTTGTAGAACCGCTTCCGGCGATTCGTGTCTATCTATCGCTGCTTGATCTTGATGTCCCACCTCAATCCTCCCCCGCAGGCGGGGGAGGAAGAGTAAAGGTCTTATCTTTTCTTTGCTGCTTTCTTTGCCGG
>JAYTAY010000346.1:0-7567 GCA_043737255.1 Luteimonas sp. | reverse complement strand
CCTGACCGACAGTAGTCGCAACAAGGCCCGCATTTGCGGGCCTTGTCGCATCCGGTCGTTGTGTTTGTGCCCCTCAGCGCCCGGCTTGCGCAAGCAACGAATCAAGCACTTCGCTGACCATGCGCTGGCGAGCCTTGGGCAGTTGGCTGACGCGATCCAGCTGCTGTTGCAACTTTGGCGCTGGCCCGCGCTTGCCAGGCTTGGGTTCCTCGCCCAGCAGCGACTCCATCGATGTTCCGAGCAGGCCGGCCAAGCGCGGCAGATGCGATATCGGCACGCGGCGCTGGCCGCTCTCGTAAGCGGTCACGGTCTGTTGCGACACGCCGAGTTGCTCGGCGGGCTGCACTTGGGTCAGCCCTTGCGCCTTGCGCAGCCCGGTGATGCGGCTGCCCAGCTGGATGAAGAAGGCGCGTTCGTCGTCGTTGATGGCCACGGGCGAGGAAACTCTTATTGGTCGGGCGGCCAGACCGTACTCGCAGGTTTGCTATTGGGGTTGCTTAGCCTTACCGCTTTCCGACGACGTAGTGGTAGTTACGCGTTTGGATCGCCTCGCCCGTTTCACTCGTGACCCGCTGGGGGTGGCGATGAACCTACAGGTCGCCGCTGACGAACGCGCGTTTGAAGGATGGATTTGTGCGTGGACTCTAGTCGTTGGTGGAGCCCGACACGGGCATCTTCAACATCACCGCCGCCCGCCCTTCGGCTAGCAGGGTCAGCCCGTGGGTGATGCGGAATGCATACTGCTGGCTGTCCCCACCTTCGATCAAAACCTGTGCATGGCATTCGATCGCGCCGACCAAGTCGTCAATGCGTGCGACATGCAACTCCACGCCGCGCAGCGCTACCAGCATTCCTGGCCGTGGCGCGCTGCCGCTTTTGGTTGCGCGCAAACCACCGTGCACGGCCATAGCCTGGGCGCCGTACTCGCAGAGGTGCACCGCACGCAGGCGCTCGTGCGAGCGCAACGGGTGGCCGACGTCGATGTGATCGACAGCGCGAAGGCGGATGCTGGCGGCGTCCCATTCCAGCACCTCGTCCCACAGGCACATGTTGCCCTTGTGCGGAATCAGCGTCTCGATTTCCGACCGCTCAATCATGTCTTCATCCTCGCCAGTGCCAGTACTTGGCGTGCGACCCGCAGCAGCGTCAGCGCAAAATTGCCGAACACGCCCAGCGTCCACTCCAACGTCGATGGGCTGCGCGTCTCCAAAAGCGGCGTGTGCATCGACACCAGCCGGGCGATCTTCTGCACGATCCAGTCGGCGTCGACGGCCACTGCCAGCTCAGCCGTCATCGCAGGGACCACCAACACTCTGGCGGCCAGACTGGTCATCGGCAGAAACGGTGTCCACGACATGGGTGGAATCTTCGGCATCGGCATTCCAGAAAGGAAAGAAGTTGAACCAGTTGTAAGGGGCACTGCGGGTGTGATGCTCAAGCCTGACGGCGTAGGCTTCGATCAGTCTGGCCAGCATTGTGCTGCGCTGCCCTCGCGGGACATCCACGCCGTCACTGAAGCCTTCGAAAACCAGTTCGTATCGATTGCCGCCGCGATACAGCCCGAAAGCCAGCACCACCGGCACTTTCAATACCGCAGCGATCAGCCACGGCGCGGTGGGGAATGCCGCCTTGCCGCCAAGGAACGGCACGTCCAACGAGGGTTCGCCATTACTCGCACGATCCACCAGCAGCGCCACCAGCGCCCCTTCATCGGTGGCCTGCTTGATCGCAAAGACGATGGACGGCCCGTCCTGTCCCGCATCGATAATGCCTGCAGCGAGTTCGGGATTCAGCGCATCCAGAATGGCGGCGATCGCCGGATTGTGCGCCTTGTCCAGCAGCACGCGCACCTGAACATCCGGGCGTGCTCGCGACAGACCGCGCAGCGCGTCAAAACTGCCAAGGTGCGAACCGAACACCATGACGCCGCGGCCTTGGTCGAGAGCTGCATGCAGCTCATCCATGCCGCGCAATTCGATGTTGAAGCGCTCCATCTGCCCGGTCAGCATGAACACCCGATCGAGGATGGTCGCGGCAAAGGCGTGAATGTGGCGGGCCACGTCAAGCAAACTCGGCGGCCTCGGCAGCACACGCGCAAGATAGGCACGGGACGCGCGCCGCTCCGGCGCGCGCAACATCAGGAAATACAGCGTGGTTGGATACAGCAACGCGCGTCCCAGCGAGCGCCCGCCGTAACGGGCGGCGTTGCGGAACAGCCACAGTGCCAAACGACTGCCACCTTCAGGGCGCTGCTTCCAATCCGCGCTCACTACGCCTCGGACGTCAGCACAACGTCGCCACGGGCGATCAGCCGCTCACCGTGATGCACGCGGAAGCGCCAATTTGGAGCGGCTCCTTCAAGGCTCACGACGGCGGTCTGACCGGGCAGCAGCGGCTGCATGAACTTGACTTGCGGCAGGCGCATCGCACCGCCTGGCTGGCCGCATTCCGCTTCAAGGGCATCGAGCACGCGGTCCAGGACGACAACGCCGGGAACCACGGGATTGCCCGGGAAGTGTCCCGGCAGCGACGGATGGTCGGTTGGAATCGTGAATTGCATCTGGAGTGCTCCTGCGGTGCTGCAAGGATAGCGGCACCGAACACGAGGCTGCCAATGTTCTGGTCTGCGCAAGCACTCAGCACCGGCAGGTGCCGCGTTATCATGCTCACCCGCTCCTACGCACCGATCCGGATGGCCCAGCCGCGCATGACCACCGACAAAAACGCGTCCGCCGCGAGTGCCATTGCCGGTCTAGCAGCTTTCGCTATGTGTCGGTGTCATGGCCACGCGTGCCGCTCTGCGCTGTTCGGCGCATGAGCAGTCCGCTGGCTTCGATGAGCGCCGACAGGGCCTCGCACCCGCGCTTCGGGGTGGAATACTTGGACACGGGCGCACTCCACGACGCATTGTTCGACGACACAGTCCTGGCGACATTCGCTTTCGGCAGCGATGCACCTGACCACGACGATCCGCGCTACCTGCGCGTGGCGTTGCAGCCGGACAGGGGCAATCCACTGGAAGTCTGGCGCGTCACCGGCCCAGTTACCTGCGGACGCGATGGCGCGATCGCCTGGTCCACCGATGGCCACCTGTCGTTCGGCGTTATCGAAGTGGACGAAAGCGAGGTCGGCGTTGAAGCGGCGGCTGCAAGCGCCTACGCCCAAGCCATCGATTTCGTCCACGCCAGCGGCACGCCACACCTGTTGCGCATCTGGAATTACCTGGACGCGATCACCTTGGGCGAAGGCGACGACGAGCGCTACCGCCAATTCTGCGTGGGTCGCGCGCGCGGCATGGGCGACTTCGATGCCTCGCGGCTGCCGGCGGCCAGCGCCGTTGGTCGCTGTGACGACCGTCGCGTGATCCAGGTGTACTGGCTCGCCGCGCGCACATTGGGCACGCCGGTAGAAAACCCGCGCCAGACCAGTGCCTACCGCTACCCGCGCCAGTACGGAAAACAGGCGCCCAGTTTTGCCCGCGCAATGTTGCCGCCGCGGGGCAGCAACATGCCGCTGCTGCTTTCGGGCACCGCCAGTGTGGTGGGTCACGCCTCGCAACACGAAGGCGAATTGCTGGCGCAGCTGGAAGAAACCTTCGCCAATTTCGATGCGCTGCTGCAGGCGGCGCGTCAGCGGTCGCCCGCGCTGCCGGAGGCCTTCGGAGCAGGAACGCGCCTGAAGGTGTACGTGCGCGACCGCAGCGACATGGCGCTGGTGGCAGAGGCGCTGGAGCAGCGTTTTGGTGACCGAGTGCCGCGCATCCTGCTACACGCGGCCATCTGCAGGCGCGAACTGAGCCTGGAAATTGACGGCGTCCACGGCTGATTTGGGACGCCAGCCGGGAACGCCGCACTGACGCTAAAACAAGCGCAGCAGCTCCGCGCGCGGCAGCTTGCCCGCATCACTACGTGGCAGCGCCTCGACCCGCTTGAGTGGGCGCGGAAGGAAAACCGGATCTACGCTCTGACGAAGCGCGGCCAGGATCACTCCCTCGTCAAGCGTTGGCGCCACTACCAGGGCAGCCACTCTTCCGACCGTTTGGCCCTGACCAGCGTCGAGCTGCAACATTACTCCGTCGACCACGCCGGGAATGGCCAGCAGGCGCCGAGTCAGGTCGCCCAGCGAAGCGCGCTTGCCGGCGATTTCCAGCAGGTCGGCCTGGCGTCCGCGCAGGTGGAAGCGCCCGTCGTCCTCCACTTCCACCAGGTCGGCCAACGCCACCGGTACGGGCAAGTGGGCGGCATGCACAAGCGCCCCGTCCGGCCGCGGCTGCACGCGCACGCCGGACAGCGGCGTCCATGCGCTATCGAACGCAGGCCGGCGGCGGGCGATGATGCAGGTCTCGGTCGAGCCGAACAGCTCTCGAACCTCGCATCCGAAACTTTCCTCGGCAGCCAACGCCAGCTCCATCGATAGCGGCGCGGTGGCCGAGACGATGCCGCACAGGACTGGCAGCTCCACACCGGATTGCACCAGCGCGCGAAGGTGAACTGGCGTGGTCACCAGCAGGCGCGGCTCAGGAATCTCAGCCAGCACGCGGGCCACGTCAGCGGGGAAGAACGGTCGCGCTGCATGCACCGCAGCCGGACCGATCAGCGGCAGCAGCACCGAAAGCTCCATCCCGTACATGTGCTGCGGCGGCACCGTGGCCACCACGCTCAGCAGGGCGTCGGCGAGCCACAGGTCGTCGAGGGCGGCGAGGTTTTGCGAGGTGCTGGCGCGAAAACCGGCCCAGGTCTTGGTGTTCGCTGTCGGCACTCCGGTGCTGCCGGAGGTGAAGCCGATAGCCACCACCACCTCGTCCAGGATCATGGGCACCGCGCCGTCCAGCTCGGGCAATATCTGCGGCATCTGCCAGTAGCGCGGCGGCTGCGGTGACAGCGGTCCGTCGCCCAGCGTGTAGCTGTCCGCATACTCGTCGAGCACGTCGGTGATTACCACCGGCGCCCGCGAAGTGGGCAATAGGGTGACCTGTCCTCGCAATGCGACTGCGCAGAAGGCGACCAGGAAGCGATATCGGTCATCGCAAAGATTTACTGCGTGACGCCCCGGCGGCAGGGCTTCCGCAAGTCCTCTCACCTGGGCCAGGAAGCGCTTCAGCGAATGGGACTGCCCAGCCTCGAAGGCCAGGACCCGATCATTGGAACCGATCGCAAGGGGCTGGCTGCCCGACCGACTGGTGGTGTGTACGACGGCGGACATGCGGATGCCTTTTCCCGAGGCTGCGCTCGCTGGCGCACCGATTGCTACAAATGGCGACCGGCGCGGCAGGCGCAATGCGCACGATTGTGTCGAACCGGGCAGCTGAAGGGAACCAGCCTACTTATTTGGATGCTGTGCGGCCAGCGTGTCAGCCTTGGCTCAACCGACCCTCGCCAAGGTCGGAGGCTGGGCGCTAGCCGCATGCTTCAACGGCGCCGCTGCGGAACCGGCTTTTTGGCTTGACGTGACTTGAAATTCGCATACCACGTCTCATCAAGCTGGCCGATGATGTTGTCGCTGACCCGGCGGCGGAGTGTGTCACTGACTTCAAATTCTGGCGCTGGTATGGCATCGTACTCGACCGATTCCGAATCTGGCGACGTACTCTCGCCGACCGGAATCGTGTTGGTCATGGACACCGCCGGTGCGGCGAACACGTCGCTGCGATTGGCCGTATCGGCGTTGGTCTGCACGAAGAACGGCACGAACACGTTCGCGATGCTGGTCAGCGCGTGGTAGTCGCCGATGAACAATGCGGTGGTATTGCCGGTGCCTGTTCGTGCTGCGAAAGCAAGGTCGAACTGTGCGACCAAACCATCCTGAAAAGTGCTGCCGTTGCTCGACCGAGCGAGCCGATGATCCGTCGGCAGCGTCGTTGCAAGCGAGGTATTGCTGCGGAAATCGAAGTAGCTGATGCCAGTCATGCCGTCGCCACGTACGTGCACGCTAGGCGAAAACGCCGCCACCGCTGACGTGCTGTTGACCTGCACGGGGTCACTCCAGGTGAGTCCTCCATCGCTCGACCGCGACAATGCAATCCCATCGCGAACGCCGTTGGTAAAACCGGAGTCCTGCCAGACCACGTTGAACACACCATTCGCGCCGACGGCGATTTGCGGCACCAGGCTGCTGTCTCGCACGGGAATGTTGGTATCAGGATCGCGGGTTCCGACCGAGAGAATGTTAGCGATGCGAATCGGTGCCGACCAGGTGACGCCGCTGTCGGTAGAGCGGATCACATCGGCAGCCATGGTGAACTGGCCACTGGCGGTGCCGGTGAGATTCATGAACAGGTTGACCAAGGTGCCATTCGGTGACACCGCGATCACGTTGCCAATGGTCTGGTTTCCAACACCGGGATCGAAAATCGCTCGCGACGCTTCCCAGGTCACGCCGCCATCGACGCTGCGCGAAAACCAGGTCGGGCCGGTATTGATCAGAGTCAATCGATCCCAAGCGGCATAGACGAAACGCGAATCGGTCGGGTCCGCCGTGATCGTGTTCTTGTCGTTGAAGGCATCGGCACCATCGAGAATCAGCGTGGTCGTTGGGCCCCAGTTGACGCCGCCATCGGTGGAGCGATTGACAAGGATGGCGCTACGGGAACCGGGTTGTAGCGTTGCTCCAGAAAATCCCAATGCGGTTTGGTGGACAACGCCATTCGGCGAGAACGAAATCCAGGGGTCGGTTGCGCGCTCGAAGTCGCCTCCATTGCCGCTATTGCCGCCACCGCAGCGCGAGAACGGCATGGGCCGACGTGCCCAGGTTCGGCCACCATCGAACGATGCTGCGGCGACGATGCCGCGCGCCCCGCCATTCGACCAGCGATCCTGCTGCCAGGCGCCGACGATATTCTGCTGATTGGATGGATTGCTCGCCGCGGATGGCTCCACCTCGGCATTGGCATTGACCGTGCCAACAATGACCACGCCATCGCAGTTCGTCGCATAGGGCGTTGCCGCCGATGCGCGGTAATGCGGATCCAATGTCGGCGCGGGCGTCGGATTCGGCACAGGTGTTGGCGGCGGCGCCGGCGGCGAACTGCTCGACGATCCGCCACCACCGCTGCAGCCACCCGACATTCCTGCCGCAACTAGTGACGTCGCTGCGGCGATCACCGCCCACCCAAAAAGTCGTCGTGCAGTTGACATGCGCTGATCCCCATCCAGACGGTGTCAGCGCAGTGTAGTCACTTTTACGAAACCATTCGTAATTTCGGCGCTAGGTTGTGTGCTACGCAAGATAGCGTGGCAATTCGCAGTAGCACACCACGGCGCAATTTCAATCGGTTTGGTCCTTCAATGCCGCTTCGAGCTCCGCGACACGCTTGCGCTGGGAATGTCCGGGACGCAACGCGTCGACTGCCGGCATGACCAGGGTCAATTGCTCACGCGCCGCCACTTTGTCGTGCAGCTGGACGAAGGTTTCCGCCAGCCCGAGACGGCCACGAATCATGGTGGTGGAATTGATGCCGGCTCGTTTTGTTTCAAGACGGATGCCTTCCTCAAAATTTGCCTTTGCCTCGGCGAACTTTCGCAACCGAAACTGCACATTTGCCAATTCCCCGTAGCGGTCGGGCAGGCCC
>JAYTAY010000345.1:0-3277 GCA_043737255.1 Luteimonas sp. | reverse complement strand
TGAGGCGTTACCGGGAAGGCCCATCGCGCCCATGGGGCGCTCCTACGGCCAGAGGAAGTCCCCGTGACCAGGAACGCGCAATCAACGATCCGCAGGCGTCGCCAACGCCTGCTGGATGTCCTCCAGCCGATGCCCGCGCGTCTCGATGCCGCTGCGCAGCAGCATGACCCCGGACACCGCCATCGGCAGCGCGATCAGCAGCGCGGACAGCATGAAGTTGCCGAAGAACCCGAACACGCCGAACGCCGCGCCGAGGATGCCACCGAACTTGGAGGCCGCCGCGATCACCCCCGAGCCGGTCGCGCGCAGATGCACCGGGTAGATCTCCGCGGCGTACGGGATCAGCATCGCGATCACCCCGCTGACGCTGACCAGCAGCAACGCGGTGGCGACGATCGTCACGGCCGCCGAGCGCAACTCGATCAGGCCCATCACGAAAAACGCCATCAGCATCAGCGTGGTCAGGGCGATGAACAGCACCAGCGATTTGATCGTGCTCCAGCGGTGGTACAGCCACACCACCACGCCGATGCCGGGCAACGCCAGCACTGCCGAGCGCGCCAGCAACGCGCTGGCGCCGGCGGCATCGACGCCGAGCTCGATCAGGTTGCTCGGCAGCCACAGCAGGAAACCGAAATTGACCAGCCCCCACGCCACGCCGCACACCATCAGTCCCCAGGTAATGCGCGCATGGCGGCCGCGCAACAACTGGCGCATGCCGGCGACCGGATGTTGCTCGTCGATCACGGCGCGGTCGGCATCGGCAGCGTCGTCGACTTCAATTGCGTCCGTAGCGGTTGCCGGGCTGCTGCTGCCCGCAAACTTGGCCAGCACCGCGCGCGCCTCGTTCTCCAGTCCAGCGTTGGACAGGAAGCGCGGGGATTCGGGGATCCAGCGATTGAGGAAGATGATCAGCGCGCCGGTCGGCAGGCCCAGCAGCCACAGCACGCGCCAGCTGAACATCGGTTCGAGGATGGCGGCTGCGCCCGACGCCAGCAGGTAACCGGCCGAAGTGCCGATGCCGCCGAGCGCGACCAGCAGCCAGCCGCGGTGCGCGGCGGGAATGGTCTCGGCCATCAGCGTGAACACGATCGGGAGCAGGCCGCCGGCCGAGGCGCCCATCAGGAAACACATCGCCAGGTTCCACTCGAAACTGGGCATCGCGCCGCAGATGGCCGTGCCCATGAACATCAGCGCCGACAGCAGGATCGCGGCGCGCCGGCCGAACAGGTCGCCCATGCGTCCCCACAGCACCGAGCCCACGGTGGTGCCCGTGAGCGCAAACAACGCCAACAGGCTGGCGGTCGGTTTGGTGATCGCGTATTCGGCGCTCATGCCGGGCATCACGAAGCCGAGCGTGGCCGGCTTCATCACGTCGACGGCCAGCGCGATGACCAACACGATCACCAGCGTCCAGTGCGCGCGGTTGAGCGGCACGCCGTCGGCGATGTGGAAATACTGGTGGTCGCGCGCCCCTTGCGCGATCTGGCGCATCTGCTCGATGCGCGGCATCAGCCCGTACATCGACAGCAGCAAGCCGGCCGGAATCAACGCCATCCCGATCCACATTTCGGTGGTCATCGGCATCCCGACCATCTGCCAGTGGGTGTGCTGCCCCATCATGAACATCGGCATGTGCGCGAGTACGCCGCCGAGCACCAGCAGGCAACCGAACCAGAAGGCGACCGGGTGGTGGAAGGACACGCCGTTGTATTTCATGCAGGGCCGAGCTGGTGAGTTGCGGCATTGTAAGGCGACGCGTTTCGGCGGGGACGACCATGCAGCCGTTGTAAAAGCATCCGAGATGCCTGCCTTTGGCGCATACAGGCAAGCCTCCAGCAACATCCGAATCAAGCGCCATTCGGCGAAACTGTAGGCTGGGTTGGTCCCATCAACCCAGCAGCAAGCCAAGCTGGCGCATCAAGCTCACATCTTTTCCTGGGCAGCAAAAAAGCGCTGGGTTGATGCGGCCAACCCAGCCTACGGCTTCGCCGGCATGCCGGATCCAGCCGCTTTCTGCTGCTGCATCTTCAGCAACTCCGCTTCTTCCAGCTCGCGCTTGCGCTGCTGCTGCTTCAACAATTCCTGGCGGCGCAGTTCCTCGAGTTCGGCGGCTTCATCGTGGATGGTCAGCGCCAGGCCGGCGCCCATTTCCGGCTCACCGCGCTCGCTCTTGAGCTTGATGTTGAGTCGCAGTTCGTTGGCCGAGTCGGCGTTGCGAATCGCTTCATCGTAGGAAATCATGCGCTCGTTGTACAACTCGAACAGTGCCCAGTCGAAGGTGCGCATGCCGAGTTCTCGCGACTTGGTCATGACGCCCTTGAGGTCGTTGAATTCGCCCTTGAAGATCTTCTCGGCAATGGTCGGCGTGTTGATCAGAATCTCGATCGCCGCGACGCGTCCTTTCCCATCTTCGGTGCGCACCAGCCGCTGCGACACGATCGCGCGCAGGTTGGCCGACAGGTCCATCAACAACTGCGTGCGGCGTTCCTCCGGAAAGAAATTGATGATCCGTTCCATGGTCTGGCTGGCGCTGTTTGCGTGCAGCGTGCTCAAACACAAATGCCCGGTCTCCGCGAACGCGATGGCGTGTTCCATCGTTTCGGCGTCGCGGATCTCGCCGACCAGGATGACGTCCGGTGCCTGCCGCAGCGCGTTTTTCAGCGCGTGATGCCAGGAGTGCGTGTCGACGCCCACTTCGCGATGCGTGACCAGCGATTTTTTCGAGCGATGCGCGTACTCGACCGGATCCTCGACGGTGATGATGTGGCCGGGCGAGGTCGCGTTGCGATGATCGATCATCGCCGCCAGCGAGGTCGACTTGCCCGAGCCTGTGCCGCCCACCAGCAACACCAGGCCACGTTTGTTCATCACCACTTCGCGCAGGATCTCCGGCAGCCGCAGTTGCGCGAAGTTGGGAATTTCCGCTGCGATCGTGCGCAGCACCATGCCCGCATAGCCCTGCTGCATGAACACGTTGACGCGAAAGCGCGACACGCCCGGCACCATGATTGCGAAGTTGCACTCGAACTCGCGTGCGAATTCCGCGCGCTGATGAGGATTCATGATCGCGTTCGCCAGCAGCGCCGTGGTCTCGCCGGTCAATAGCTGCGCGTTCAACGGCTGCATGTGGCCGTTGGCTTTCATGCTCGGCGGGAAGTCATGTGCGATGAACAGGTCCGAGCCGCCGGCCTTGCTCATCGCGGTCAGCAACGCATACATCGTGGCGCGGGCGTGGTCTTCAGTCAGGCCGGGCGCCGGCTGGGAGGTAATGGGT
>JAYTAY010000344.1:0-3278 GCA_043737255.1 Luteimonas sp. | reverse complement strand
ACAACCGGTTGCTGCGCATCGAGGAACAGCTTGGCAGCGCCGCAACATACGCAGGCCGCGGCGCTTTCGTGTCGTTGAAGCGCTGACCGTTCGATGCGCGTGCTCGGCATTCTCGTGCTGGTGCTGGTCGCGCTGCTGGCATGGTTGCAATACCGGCTGTGGTTCGGCGGCGGTGGGCAGGGTGAAGTGCAGGCATTGCAGCAGCAAGTGGACCAGCAGGCGCGCGAGAACAGCGGCTTCAAGCAGCGCAACGACGCGTTGACTGCGGAAGTGGAAGATTTGAAGTCCGGCGAGAAAGCGGTGGAAGAACGTGCGCGCAGCGAGCTTGGAATGATCAAGCCGGGTGAAACGTTTTATCGTGTGGTGGAGCCAGAGCCATCAATTCCGGTTGACGATGCAACGTCATCGGATGAGCAATGACGGTGGCTGGTGTCAGTCTTCTTTGTTGGTCATCCCGGCGCAATCCGGGATCCATTTTGACCTTGATTTTGCCCTTGTTCAAAAGCCGAAAATCAAAATGGGCCCCGGCTTGCGCCGGGATGACGAGTATTGATATGACGAACGGTTGGATGACAGTCATCGGGACGAAAGAATGACCTGGGCTGTCATACCAGCCGCAGGTCGCGGCGCGCGTTTCGGCGGTGATGTACCGAAACAATATCTCGAAGTTGCAGGCGAACCACTGCTCGCGCATACGTTGCGTGCGTTGTTCGCGCATTCCGCAGTCGAAGGTGCAGTCGTCGTGCTGGCCGAGGGCGATGCGCACTGGCCCGGTTGGGAATCGTTTGCCGACAAACCGATCATTGCTTGCAGCGGTGGCGGTGAACGCGCGGATTCGGTGCTGGCCGGGCTTGCCGCATTACCCGACAGCGTACGAGCCGACGATTTTGTGCTGATCCACGACGCCGCGCGACCCAATCTGCGTCTGGACGATCTCGATCAGCTGCTCGAACGCGGCCGCAACGATCCGGTCGGCGCAATCCTGGCATCACCGGTGCGCGATACGCTCAAGCGCGCGGGCGATGATGGCGGCATTGATGCGACCGAGCCGCGGGAACACCTATGGCGTGCATTCACTCCGCAACTATTCCGCCGCCTGCAACTGGCGCGTGCGCTTGAGGCAGCGCGCGATGGAGGTGTTGTCGTGACCGATGAAGCGATGGCGATGGAGCGGCAGGGGTTGCGCCCGTTGTTGATTGAAGGCGCTGACGATAATTTCAAGATCACCACGCCGACGGATATACAGCGATTCGCGTTTCTTTTGGCCGGTAGGGCGTGACTGGAGATGAAAACTCAACGTCGTCATTCCTGACTTCGCGGAATGACAGCAAGAACAGCTCTGTAGCCCGGGTATAGCACAGCGATACCCGGGGCTTTTCCTGACTCCCAGCAAAATTCCCCGGGTATCGCTTGGTGCTCCACCCGGGCTACGGTGCGGGATTGGAGGAGAGGCTTCGAGGGAAGGATCATCAAGAGGTATGGCTGACATGTCCGACAATCCCACATTCCGCATCGGCCAAGGATTCGACGTACACGCTTTCGGCGATGGTGACCACATCATGCTCGGCGGTGTGCGCGTAGCGCACGATCGCGGCGTCGTGGCGCATAGCGATGGCGATGTCGTGATCCATGCGCTGTGTGATGCGATGCTTGGTACGTTGGCGTTGGGCGATATCGGCAAGCACTTTCCACCTTTCGATCCGCGTTGGAAAGATGCCGATAGCCGCGAATTCCTGCGTCATTGCAACGCGCTGGTCGGCGCACACGGTTGGCGTATTGGCAATGCCGATATCACCGTCATCTGCGAACTTCCGAAAGTCGGTCCGCACGTGGATGGAATGCGTGCGTTACTGGCGGATGACCTCGCCATCAGCATCGCCCAGATCAGCATCAAGGCCACCACCAGCGAGCGGCTCGGCTTCACCGGCCGTGGCGAAGGCATCGCCGCGCAGGCGATCTGCCTGCTCTCAAAAACGTGAGCAACCCGCTGCCGCACGCGCATGGCGAGCCAGTCCTTGACGCGAAATATCGTGCGGCGCCAGAGGATTTCATCGTCGATGAAATCGACGGTTTCGAGGCTACCGGTAGCGGCGAACACCTGCTGCTGACGATCGAGAAGCGTGGCATGAATACCCTGTTCGCCGCCAAGCAGATTGCCGCGTGGGCAGGTGTCGCCGAGGTGGCGATCGGCTATGCGGGCCTGAAGGATCGGCACGCCGTGACGCGACAACGGATCAGCGTGCATTTGCCCAAGCGTGTCGCCCCAGACATCGCTTCGCTGCAATCCGACGCGCTGCGGGTGCTGAAATCCGAATGGCATGCCAAAAAACTTCCACGCGGCGCGCTGGCGGGAAACCGTTTCGTGCTGACGCTGCGAGACGTGCAGGGCGAGCGGGGTGTGATCGAACAGCGCTTGCAGGCCATTGGCCAACGCGGCGTGCCAAATTATTTCGGCGAACAACGCTTCGGCCGCGACGGCGACAACATCAGCAATGCGCTGGCGATGTTCAACGGCCGTCGCATGCGCCGTGAACAGCGCACGATGTTGCTGTCGGCTGCCCGTTCCGGATTGTTCAACCGCGTGCTGGCATCGCGCGTTGCGCACGGATCGTGGGATCGCGGCCTCGAAGGGGAGGTCTGGTTGCTGGATGGCAGCCGCAGCGTGTTCGGCCCGGAGCCGTGGAGCGAAACGCTGGCGCAACGACTTGCCGCATTCGACATCCATCCCAGCGGGGCCTTGTGGGGCGCGGGCGAATTGCGCACGCAGGATGCGGCGCACGGCGTGGAACTCGCCGCGATGTCCGACGAACAATCGCTGCAGCTGCGCTCAGGTCTCGAAGCCGCTGGCCTCAAGCAGGAACGACGCGCATTGCGTTTGCGGCCGAATGCCATGACGCACCGCTGGTTGCAGGAAGACCTGCTCGAAATGTCGTTCGACCTGCCGCCGGGGACGTATGCGACCGTGGTGTTGCGCGAACTCGGGGAGATGACCAACGCGAACGCGACAGGTCCTCTGTAGGAACGCCCCATGGGCGCGATGGGCTTAAGCGGTAATGCCTCATCGCGCCCATGGGGCGCTCCTACAAAAACGGATCAGCGCTTCGCCAGCAGTACCAGCACGGCCCCGGTCCCGCCCTGCGCTGGCGGCGCTGAATGGAAGGCGAGGACATCTGCACGCTTTCGCAGCATCCCGTCCACCAGGTTTTTCAAAATCGGTGCGCCAGTCCCGGAATTGAGACCCTTGCCATGCACGATGCGCACGCAGCCCAGCCCTGCGG
>JAYTAY010000343.1:0-3287 GCA_043737255.1 Luteimonas sp. | reverse complement strand
TCAGCGTCGTCTTGCCATGATCCACGTGACCAATCGTGCCCACGTTCACGTGTGGCTTGGTCCGCTCGAATTTACCCTTTGCCATGACTGTCTACCTTCTTGCTCTTAATCAGGTGGATTGAAGGAAATTGGTGTTACAGGAGCCGGCTGTCTTGGAGCTGGTCCTTTGCAGCAGTTTGAATCAAGCGCTTTGCAACATGGTGCTCACGAATGGAATCGAACCATCGACCTCCTCCTTACCAAGGAGGTGCTCTACCGACTGAGCTACGTGAGCGTGGAACCAGTGAAATGAACTTGTAACCTGATCTTCGCGTGAGTCTCCGATGGAGCGGAAGGAGGGAATCGAACCCTCGTAATCAGTTTGGAAAACTGATGTTCTACCATTGAACTACTCCCGCGCCGGGAGAACCATTTGACAATTCCGTGGGCAATTTTCTTGATCTGCAACGATCAAGCGTTGGTGGAGGGAGGTGGATTCGAACCACCGAAGGCGTAAGCCAGCAGATTTACAGTCTGCCCCCGTTGGCCGCTTGGGTATCCCTCCGGATGAGTCGAGCCGGTCAAAACAGCCGGTGATTGTCGCCTGTGATCCCAAATGGTGTCAACGGCTGGCAGCGTCAGACATTAAAGCGGAAGTGCAGCACATCGCCTTCCTGCACCCTGTACTCCTTGCCTTCCAGCCGCAGGCGGCCGGCTTCGCGGGCACCGGATTCGCCGCGATATTTGATGTATTCATCAAAGGCGATGGTTTCGGCTCGGATAAAGCCTTTTTCGAAGTCGGTGTGGATGACCCCGGCCGCCTGCGGCGCGGTCGATCCCGCCTTGACGGTCCAGGCGCGCACCTCTTTCTCCCCCGAGGTGAAATAGGTCTGCAGGCCCAGCAGCTTGTAGGCGGCACGGATGACCCGGTTCAGCCCAGGCTCGTCCAGGCCCAGGTCGGCAAGGAACACGTCGCGATCCTCGTCCTCCAGCTGGGCCAGCTCCTCCTCGATCGCGGCCGAGACCGGCACTACCTCGGCGCCTTCGAGCAAGGCCCGGGCGCGAACAGCGTCCAGATGCGGGTTGTCGGTGAAGCCGTCCTCGAGCACATTGGCCACGTACAGCACCGGCTTGAGCGTCAACAGGAACAGGTCACGCACGGCGGCCTTGTCGTCCTCGCTGAGCTCCAGTGAGCGGGCCGGCTTGCCGTCATTGAGCCCGGCCCGCACCCGGCCCAGCACCTCGGCCCGGACCTTGGAATCCTTGTCGCCGGTCTTGGCAGAGCGTTCGGCCTTCTGGAAGGCCTTTTCGACCGAATCCAGGTCGGCCAGCGCCAGTTCGGTATCGATGGTGTCGATATCGGAAATGGGGTCGACCTTGTTGTTGACGTGGATGACGTCGGGATTCTCGAAACAGCGCACCACATGGGTGATCGCATCCACCTCTCGGATATGCGCCAGGAACTTGTTGCCCAGACCCTCGCCACTGGCCGCGCCGGCCACCAGACCGGCGATGTCGACGAATTCGACCGCGGTCGGAATCACCTTCAACGGCTTGGCGATCGATGCCAGCTGGTTCAGCCGCGGATCGGGAACCGGTACCACGCCGACATTCGGCTCGATCGTGCAGAACGGGAAGTTGGCCGCGGCGATGCCCGCTTTTGTCAGCGCGTTGAAAAGCGTGGACTTGCCGACATTGGGCAGTCCGACGATGCCACATTTGATACCCATTTGAAATCCGGGAGAGGTAAGAGGGGAGAGGGGAGACGAGTTTTTGAACTCGGCTCCCGTATCGCGTCTTGCGTACATCGATCTGAATAGTGCGTTCGCTATTTTGCTTTTCCCTCTCCCGTCTCTCTTCTCCCATCTCCCGGCGTGTGCAGCCGCTTCATCGCTTCATTGAAGTCGCCCGCGACCGCGAGCGGCAAGACATCGATGGCATCGTCGATCGCACGCGAAATCAGGATCGCATCATCCTTGTCCGGGCCACCCTTGAGCAGCCACGGCGTGACCTTGTCCTTGTGACCGGGATGGCCGATGCCGATGCGCAAACGATGGAACTGGCCGTGACCCAGCAGACGCATCGTGTCGCGCACGCCATTTTGCCCGCCGTGCCCGCCATCAAACTTCAAACGCACCGTGCCCGGTGCAAGATCGAGTTCATCGTGCGCCACCAAGCACTGCTCCGGCTCGATTTTCCAGAAACGCAATGCGGCGGTGATCGACTTGCCACTGAGATTCATGAAGGTGGCTGGTTTCAACAGCCAGATCGATTGGCCTGCAATATCCGCCCTTGCGGTCTCGCCGAACAATTTGGTTTCGATGCCGAAGCGCACAGCAGATTTTTCGGCAAGCGCGTCCACAAACCAGAACCCGGCGTTGTGCCGGGTGCGGGTGTGTTCGGGCCCTGGATTCCCAAGGCCCACGATCAGGCGCAAGCCAGTCATGCGAGATGCAACGGGCGGCGCGCGAACGCCGCCCGCGAGCGGTTACTTGCTCTCGTCTTCGCTGTCGGCTGCGTCGTCGCTGTCGACCTTCGCTGCCGGAACCTCGGCAGCGCCTTCCTCGGCGATCACTTCTTCTTCGACTTCTTCCTTCACGTAACGCGCAACGGCGATCGCGACATCGTGGGTCGGGCCAAGCTTGAGTTCCGGCACTTCCACGCCTTCAGGCAACTTGACCTGCGACAGGTGAATGGTGTCGCCGACTTCCATCGCACCGAGATCGATTTCCAGATACTCCGGCAGATCCTTCGGCAGGCAGCTCACCACCACCTCGTTGAGCTCGTGCGTCACCGCAACGTCGGAGGCCTTGCCGGCAGGCGAGGTGTCCTGGTTGAGGAAGTGCAGCGGCACCGCAACGCGGACCGCTTCGTTCTCGCTGACGCGCTGGAAATCCATGTGCATGATGATCTGCTTGTACGGATGGCGCTGCATGTCACGCAACAACACCTTCTGCAGCTTGCCGCCGATATCCAGCGACAGGATCTGCGAATAGAACCAATCGTTCTGGCTCGCGACCCAGGTGGACTCGTGCTGCAGCTGGATGCTCTGCGGATCGTCCTTGCCGCCATACACGATGGCCGGAATGCTGCCAGCGCGACGCAGGCGGCGGCTCGCACCCTTGCCTTCGTCATCGCGCTTGCTAGCGGAGAGTTTATGTACGTCTGCCATTTCTGTTTACTCACTTTGCTGCGTTGATGCCGCCTCGCGGCGACGTTGATGACTCCCTCGCGACCAAGGGAGTCTGGACCGGGTACCGGATCGGAACCCTGTAGGAGCGCACCTGGGCGCGATGAGGCATTCCCGG
>JAYTAY010000342.1:0-7648 GCA_043737255.1 Luteimonas sp. | reverse complement strand
ATCCGCCACCGACCGCCGGCACGCATTCGTTCTGCGTGCAATACCGATTGCAGGATCAGGCATCGCTGGATCGCTACCTGCTTGAAAGTGCCCCGCGGATGCGCGCGCAAGCGGTCGAACGTTTCGGCGATCAGACTCGCATGACGCGACGCGTGCTGCAAGAAACCCACAGTTATTGAGCACAGTGTCTACGCTTTTGTAGAGCGCGCAAACCTCAAGCGCATCCCCGAATTGCTTCATCGATCCAGCTGCATCCGCAGCCACGCCGCACGATTCCCGACCGAAGTCGACAACAGCGCGCGACGCAATGCATGACGCCCCTCCGGCGGCGTGCGCTGCGCCAGCACCGCCAGGTCGGCGCGTTCAATGACGGTCATTGAACGCAATACCTGCAGCAATCGCGCCTGCTCGGTGACCGGGACAAAGGACAACAGGGACTGCAACTTCGGATAATCCGCGCCCAGCACCGGACCCAGCAACCAGCCGTGGCGGTCGTGCCCGTCCAGCGCATCGAACTGGTTGCGCAATGCCTGTTGCTGCTCGGGCGTCAGGGTCGCAAACACGGTCGCGGCCAAGGCCACCTGCGCGCGCTCGGCCGCTGGCAACGCACGCCACGCGAGTGCGCGCTCGCGCCGGTCACGCCGCACCTGTTCCGGCAACGCATTCCACTGCGCGATGCGCTCGTCGAAAGCTGCACGCTGCGCCGGCGTCATCGCATTGATGCTGGCCTCGCGAACCCGCCACTCGCTGCGCTGCGCTGGCAACAGCATCGTTGGCAACGCGAGGCTCGCGCCTGCACTGCACAGCAGCAGCATCCACAGCAGGAAGCTACTAGCGCGCATCGCGCGTCTCCGATGCTGCGGCAACATCCTGAGCAAGTAATGGGATCGCGGCCGCGGGATCGGCGGGATCGGCGGGATCGGAAACTGAAACACCTGCATCGGTGAAACCGGCAGCGGCGCGCGTCGCCGATTCGGCGGCCAACCAGGCATGGAAATCAAGATCGCGCGACATCGCATCGCCCTGCGCGTCCATCAGCAAATCAAGATCGCGATGGCTCAGCAACGCGGTACGCGCGTCGAACGTGGACGCTGGCGGCTCGGCTGCCGGCAATGCGACGCGACGGATGCGCGGCGCGCCGTCCGGACCAATCATCGGTGGCGACTCAAAGAACGTTGCCGCCAATGCTGCGATCGTCAGTCCTGCAAGCGCGTACATCGCAGGCCGTTGCCAGCGTGCCCGCGGCTGAACGACGGAGGCTGCGCGGGCCTCGCCTGGTCGCAACGCCAGCGGTTGCCCATGCACGGCGGCTTCGCGAATGCGCGCCAGTTGCGCCAGGCGCGGGGCAGGTAGCGAATTGACCATCGCCTGCACGGCCTCGGCCATGTCCCGCCATGCCGCCGCGTCCGCACTGCCATCGGCGCGATGTGGAAGCGCCCTGTGCATGGCCATGCGGTAGGTCCCGGTCGCAATGCCCAGGGCGCTGGCGGCATCGGCTTCGGTCAGCCCGCCGACCAGCCGCAGCAACACGGCGGCGCGCGGGCCATGCGGCATGGCTGAGAACGCCCCCAGCGGCCCACTGCGCGTCGGCACCGGCGATGCGCGCCGCAACTGCGGGGTCGCCAGCAGCAACCCCCAGAACCGCCACGACCATTCCGGCATCGAGGCGGCCGCTGATATCCCGCGGAAGGCGCGGATGGCGGCCGCCAAGGCCGCATCGCCGGCGATGGCGTCGCCGCAGAGCAGTTCCGCGAACACCGCCGCGCGCCGTTCGATCCCGCGCACGAAGGCATTCAGGGCCGCGGGCACGTCGGCGGCGGAGAGGGTGCGTTCGGTCATCGGGTCGAGGTCATTGCCCGCAGGATGATAGCCGTCACCTCGTCGCGATCCGCGCTTGACAGATGCGAAATTGGCACTGGACGCTGCAGAACAAGCCTCCTGCGCAAAAACGGTTGTGCACAGCAGTCATCAAATGGTCACTCATCGCCGTTTCACATGGCCCTAACACGTTGTGACCGGATGGTTTCACGGCTAACTTCATGTTTTTGCAAGACTTATTATGAGTGGCGCTTTTTTCACCAGCACACTCTCGGCGCTTGAATTCACGCCTTTGCGCAGTCGCGCAACGAGAACTTCCACAGGGTTATCCACAATTTGTGTGGATAAGGACGAATCTCCTTTCACGCCCGTGGCTTGCGACGGTTTTGTGCGCTGGCGCACAACTGTCGCACGCAACTGCCGGTGGCTTCCGGTCGCTAGACTTGAACGATGCCAGATGCGATTGATCCTACTGCCGCAGCCGTGTTGAAGGTCGCCCTGCCGGTACCCTTGCCGCGGCTGTTCGACTATTGGACGCCGGCGAATTCAGTTTCGGATTCAGTTGCGAATGTTGCCGACATCGGCCGGCGGGTGCGGGTGCCCTTTGGGCCGCGCGAGCTGGTTGGCATTGTGGCAGGGGTGGGCCGGGCCGATGGCGACGCGTCCCGTCTGAAGTCCATTCTCGGCTTTGTCGATCCCGACGCCCTGTTCCACGGCGAGTTGCTCGACTCGCTGCGCTGGCTGGCGCGCTACACGCATGCCCCGCTGGGGGAAGTGCTGGCAACGGCGTTGCCGGCCGCGTTGCGTCGTGGCGAAGCGCTCCCCGACACCCATGCGTGGGCGTGGCGCCTGACCGGGGCCGGCCAGACGGCTCGCGCCACGCTGCGCCAAGGTAAACCGCGGCGCTTCGCCGACCTGCTGCACCCGGGTTTGCACGATGAAGACAGTCTCGACATGCTCATCGACGGCTGGCGCAGTGCGGCGCGCGCGCTGTCGCAACGCGGACTGGTGGAGCGCGTGGCGATATGCGCGTCGCAACTCGTTCCACATCCGCAGGCCGGGCCCGTGCTCAACAACGAACAACGCGCCGCCGTGGCTGCGCTGCAATCACAGTCCGGATTCGCTGCCACGCTGCTCGACGGCGTCACCGGCAGCGGCAAGACCGAGGTCTACCTGCAAGCCATCGCCGCGTGTCTGGCGCGTGGCCAGCAGGCGCTGGTATTGGTGCCGGAGATCGGCCTGACACCACAGACGCTGGCACGCTTCCGGGCGCGGCTCGGAGTGCCGGTGCATGCATTGCATTCGGGTTTGACCGATGGCGAACGCGCGCGGGTCTGGGCAGCGGCGTGGCGCGGCGAAGCGCGCGTCATCGTCGGTACGCGTTCGGCGGTGTTCACGCCGTTGGCGGACGCCGGCCTGATCGTGATCGACGAGGAACACGACGCCAGCTACAAGCAACAGGACGGCATCCGCTATCACGCCCGCGATTTCGCGCTGGTACGCGGCAAGGCGCTGGACATTCCGGTGATCCTCGGCAGCGCCACGCCGTCGCTGGAATCGCTGCACAACGCACGCAGCGGCCGTTACACGCATTTGCGCCTGACCCAGCGTGCGGGCGACGCGATGCCGCCTTCGGTGCGGGTGCTGGATGTGCGCAAGCGGCCATTGCAGGCCGGACTGTCGTCGGAACTGCTCGCCGCGATGCGCGCGGCGCTCGCGGCCGGCGGGCAAGTGCTGGTGTTCAAGAATCGCCGCGGCTATGCGCCCGTGTTGTTGTGTCACGACTGCGGCTGGAGCGCGCAATGCAAACGATGCGACGCACCGATGACGGTGCATGGCGGTGGTCGCCGCCTGCAATGCCATCACTGTGGCGCGCGTCAGGCTGTACCACCTGCGTGCCCGGACTGTGCCAGCCTGATGCTGCAACCGCAAGGCGTCGGCACCGAACGCATCGAGGAATTGCTGACGCAAACATTCTCCGATGTGCCGGTGATCCGCATCGATCGCGGCAGCACGCGTCGCAAGGATGCGCTGCAACACCATTTCGAAACGCTCGGCACGCACCCCGGCATCTTGGTCGGCACGCAGATGCTGGCCAAGGGCCACGACTTGCCGAACCTCACGCTGGTTGCCGTTGTCGGCATCGATGAAGGTTTGTTCTCGGCGGATTTCCGCGCCGGCGAAAAACTCGCGCAGCTGTTGATCCAGGTCGCCGGGCGCGCCGGGCGCGCGGAAAAACCCGGCGCAGTGCTGCTGCAGACCCATCACCCGCAACACCCGTTGCTGCACACGCTGATCAACGGGGGGTATCACGCGTTTGCCGACACGGAACTGGAGCAACGTGCAGTTGCAGGTTTCCCGCCATTCGCACACATGGCGCTGCTGCGCGCCGAAGCCAAACACGCCGACTTGCCGATGGCGTTCCTGCATGCGGCCAAGCGCGTCTTCCACGACGTTCCCAGCTCCGATCGTGTGGCGCCGCGAAAGGAAGCCGCATCGGACATCGAACTCAACGGCCCTGTCACCGCGCCCATGCCCAAGCGCGCCGGCATGCATCGCGCGCAGTTGATCCTGTCATCGCCGAATCGGCGCGACCTGCACGCCGCACTCGACGCCGCGCTATTGCACATTTACGAACTGCCGCAAGCGCGCAAGGTGCGCTGGTCGCTGGATGTCGATCCGATGGATCTGTATTGACTCCGTAGGAAAACGACGTCGCGCCGCCAGATCCACAGCGGCGCGATGCGTCTGCAAGCGTTTCGCAAATCCACCGAAGTTCGATCAAACGATGAATTTCCCGCAGGAGCGCACCCGGGCGCGATGGGGCTTTACCGGTAACGCCTCATCGCGCCCGGGTGCGCTCCTACAATGAATGATGTTTTTCTGTGAGCCGTCCATGACCGCCCCGGACCCGACCCGCACTCCCCACCTCGTCATCATCGGCGGGGGTTTCGCTGGTCTGTGGGCCGCGCGTGCGCTGGCCAGCGCACCGATCCGCATCACCTTGCTCGATCGCGGCAATCACCATCTGTTCCAGCCGTTGCTCTACCAAGTGGCGACGGCCGGATTGTCGGCGCCGGACATCGCCGCGCCGCTGCGGCACATCCTGCGACGGCAATCGAACGTCACCGTGCTGATGGCAGAAGCTGACGCCATCGATACTGCGAATAAGTGCGTCATCGTGCGAGATGGCTCTTCACTCGATTTCGATGTCTTGTTGCTCGCCACCGGTGCGACGCACGCCTATTTCGGACACCACGACTGGGCCGCGCATGCGCCCGGCCTGAAGACACTCGACGATGCGCTCTCGATCCGTCGCCGCATCCTGTCCGCTTTCGAGCGTGCCGAAGTCGAGCCCGAGCTCGCAATACGACGCGCCTTGCTGACCTTCGCCATCGTCGGCGGCGGACCGACCGGTGTCGAATTGGCAGGCACGCTCGCGGAAATCGCGCGGCATACCCTGGCCAACGAGTTCCGCCGCATCGACCCGCGCAACGCGCGCGTACTGTTGATCGAAGCCGGTCCGCGCATTCTCTCGGCGTTTCCGGAAACGCTGTCAGCGAAGGCGCGCAGGCAACTCGAGAGGCTCGGCGTCGAAGTGCATGCCGGATCGCCCGTCACGCGCATCGATGCCGATGGCGTCTGCATTGGCAACGAACCGATCGCGGCGCGCACGGTGTTGTGGGCAGCGGGCGTCGCTGCCTCGCCGCTGGCGCAAACGTTGAACGTGCCACTTGACCGTGTGGGGCGTGTGCTCGTCGAACCGGACTTGAGCGTGCCGGGACATCCACGGGTATTCGTCGCCGGCGATCTCGCTGCACTTCAGGCAAACGGCAAGCCGGTGCCCGGTGTCGCGCCTGCCGCCAAGCAGATGGGCAAGCACGTCGCGACCATGATCCGCGCGCAGCTGGCAGGTAGCGCGACGCAGCCGTTTCGTTACCGCGATTTTGGCAACCTCGCCACGATCGGCCGCCGCGCCGCGATCGTCGACCTGCACGGCTTCCGCTTCAGCGGTTTCCCGGCATGGGCATTCTGGCTCGGCGCGCACATCTTCTTCCTGATCGGATTCCGCAACCGGATGGTGGTGCTGATTGACTGGGCACGCTCGTACTGGAGCTACCAGCGCAGCGCGCGGATCATCCTGGGGCGCGACCCGGATCAAGCTCAGCCGCGATCCACGCGGCAGGCATAGCAGCCGCGGCGCGCGTTGTGTGCGTGCAGGTACGACACACGCGGATCGGCGAGGAACCGCACGATCAACCTCTCGAGATCGATGCCTTCCACCACTTCCGCATCGTGCATCGACCCTTCCTGGTCGTACGCGCGCACGGATAGCAGACGCGCTCGCTGCTGTTCGGGGATGTCGTTACGTACGGCGAAGCTGGCTTGTGCCGACTCCCGCACGAAGATCGGGCCGCTCGATCGATACGGGCCGTCGACAGCTTGATGCTCGTACGCAAGCAACAACAACGATTCGCCAGGCTCGGCATCCTGCAGTGTCACCCGGCACGGAAACCCGGGCTTCGCGTCGGCGACAACGCGTTCGATACCGTGCTGCTGCAGCGCATCTGCATCCAGCCCGAACAGCGCACGGAAAGGCTGCAACGGCAACCCGCTGATGATGTAATCCATGGTGTGCTCCTGCAGGAAATACCTACAGGCTATTTGCCAGCCTCTCTTGGCGATATCCGAATCTTGTACGCATAAAAAACGGCCCGGTTTCCCGGGCCGTCTGGATTTCAGCGCCAGCGAAGCCGCTCAGGCCACGAACAAGCCTTTCATTTTCTTCAGCGCATTGGCCTCGACCTGACGGATACGTTCGGCAGAGACACCGTATTCATCGGCCAGTTCCTGCAGCGTGATCTTGTTGTCGTCGTCCAGCCAGCGACGTTTGACGATGTCGCGTGAGCGGGCATCGAGTTGGCTCATGCCTTCGCGCAGCAGTTGCAGTTTGTTGTTCTCGCTGTCGGCACGCTCGTACGCCTGCGACGGCTCTTCCTCGCGCGCCATCAGGTACGCGGCCGGCGATGGCGGTGCGTGGTCATCGTCTTCGCTACTCGGCGCATCGAAGCCGATGTCGCGGCCGGACAGGCGTGATTCCATCTCCCGCACTTCGCGTTCGGACACATTGAGGTCCTTGGCGACGGCACTGACCTCGGCGGCGTTCAACCAGCCGAGGCGCTTCTTGCTCTTGCGCAGGTTGAAGAACAGCTTGCGCTGCGCTTTGGTGGTGGCCACCTTGACGATGCGCCAGTTCTTGAGGATGAACTCGTGCATCTCGGCGCGGATCCAGTGCACGGCAAATGACACCAGGCGCACGCCGACGTTTGGATCGAAGCGCTTGACCGCCTTCATCAGGCCGATGTTGCCTTCCTGGATCAGGTCACCCAGCTGCAGGCCGTAACCGTTGTAACCGCGGGCCACGTGCACCACGAAACGCAGATGCGACATCACCAGTTCGCGCGCGGCTTCGAGGTCGTCGCCGTCGCGGAAGCGCTTCGCCAGCGCCTGTTCGTTTTCCACGGACAACACCGGAATCTGGTGGACCGCGCCGATATACGCATCCAGCGAACCGAGCGCGCTGGGAATCGGCAGGTTGTTGGCGACGAGGGCAGTGCTGGTGGTTGTGTTCATGGGCTCGATTTTAGCAGTGAGTATATGTGAGTGCTTACGCCCGGAATAGTTCCCAGCGTTGCATTCATGGAACATGTGCGTGGCGGTGTATTCAGTTTCCGAAGTAAACGTGTTGGGACGGACGCATCGAGACGCAAGCCTGCCATGGGTCATGGCCACACCCGCCCTGCCGTCAATCGGGGTGGGTAACGGCCGC
>JAYTAY010000341.1:0-3288 GCA_043737255.1 Luteimonas sp. | reverse complement strand
TCGCGTTGCAGCGGCACTGGGAAGAACGCGCGTTTGAACTCGGCGGTCGCGAGTACGAGGCGCCGGGACAGCTGGTCGGTGATTTCATCGATGGGCGTGCATCGAACGCATTCGGCACGGTGCTGCCGTCGTACACGCCCGGCGTGCGGCTTGGCGATTTGTCCAACGCGTTACCGGACTATGCAATCGCTGCGATTCGCGAAGCGTTGCCCGCATTCGACAAGCAGCTCAAGGGCTTTGCGATGCACGATGCGCTGCTGACCGGCGTCGAAACCCGCACCTCGTCGCCGCTGCGCATCACCCGCAACGCCGACGGCCACAGCCTCAACACGCACGGGTTGTTTCCGGCGGGTGAAGGTGCGGGGTATGCGGGCGGGATACTTTCCGCGGCGGTGGATGGGATCAAGGCGGCGGAAGCGGTGGCGATGGACTTGGTTGCAGTGGGATTGGCACGTGCGGCGTAAAGATGACACGCGGTAGTCGTAGGGCGGAATCGACGCAGTCGCTTCCGCCGGATGTCGGCACGATCGCGGTTGTCTGACACATACGGCGAAATGACCAGCTTCGCTGTTGCAAGGCGCTTCGCTGCGCGGGTTCCGCCCTACGGCTACAGTTCTTGTGACCGCTTAAAGTCGCTGGGTCCCCGCCTTCGCGGGGGATGACGTCAATGTCACGGAGAAATCGCCATGAAATCCAGGAACACCGGCAAACCCGACCTCGACGACGAACAACGTCGTCTCGCGGTGTTGATCGATGCCGACAACGCGCAGCCGTCGGTGATCGAGGGTCTGCTGGCGGAAGTTGCCAAGTTTGGCGTGGCCAGCGTCAAGCGCATCTATGGCGACTTCACCTCCACCCGCGCCACGCAGTGGAAGACCGCGCTGCTTAAACACTCGATCAATCCGGTGCAGCAGTTCGCCTACACCAGCGGCAAGAACGCGACCGACTCCTCGCTGATCATCGATGCGATGGACCTGATGTACACCGGCCGGTTCGACGGCATGTGCCTGGTGTCGAGCGACAGTGATTTCACCCGCTTGGCGCAACGCATGCGCGAGGAAGGCCTGACGGTGTACGGTTTTGGCGAGCGCAAGACGCCGGACGCGTTCGTGCAGGCGTGCGACAAGTTCATCTATACCGAGGTGTTGCGCGCAGATGTGGTTCCTGCTGTGGCGGCGAAGCCGACCAAGCCTGTCAAGCCACTGGCAAGATCTGCAGCGATTGTCCAGACAGCGAAAGCCGTGGCCGAAGTTGCACAGCCTGTTGCAAATCCGGCACCTGCTGTCGCGGCCAGGCCCGCGGTGTTGCCACTTCCTCTGGAGCTGCTGCGCCGTGCCATCGAGGAAGCGTCCGATGAGCATGGATGGGCACAACTGAGCGCAGTCGGATCCTATCTCACCAAAATTCGTCCCGACTTCGATCCGCGCCTGCATGGCCACAAAAAGTTGAGCGATCTGGTGAAGCACCACCCAAGACATTTTTCGATTGAGGAGCGTGGAGGTATCAGTGGTGGCGGGAAGTCGATCTACGTGCGCGCACTGGACTGAGCAGTGTCGCCCGGCCAAGTCGCAGGCCGCACCCGTGGATGTTCGTCACGTCACGGAAGGCCCCGGGCGCGATCCGCTCCCGGCTGCGTTCGCAACTACATCGCAAGATGGGCCATGGGACGCCATTATGGTCATCGAAGGCCGATGGGCCTTGGCCCGCCCTGCGATTTTCAGGCGATAACGATGATGATCGAAAAACCTGCTTCAACCAGACCTGTATCACCGTCCTGCGAACGCAATCGCGATCCGATCCTCGATGTGCTGCGTGTGCAGTTCACCGATCGCCGTCATGTGCTGGAGATTGGCAGCGGGACCGGCCAGCATGCAGTGCATTTTGCGGCGGCAATGCCTTGGCTGACGTGGCAGTGTTCAGACCGCGCCGAATATTTGCCAGGGATCCGGATGTGGCTCGACGTAGCCATGTTGCCCGACATGCCTGCGCCGATCGAACTGGATGTGACGTCCTTTGCCAGGGCAACGATAAGCCAGCCGGTATCTTTCGATGCGGTGTTCAGTGCCAACACGTTGCATATCATGGGATGGATGGAAGTGCAGGCCTGCTTTGCATGCATCGACAGGGTACTGGCGGCCGATGCGACTCTCGTGGTGTATGGCCCGTTCAATGACGCGGGCCAATTCACCAGCGACAGCAATCGGGCATTCGACGCATCGTTGAAGGTGCGCGATCCGCGGATGGGGATTCGTGATATCGAGGCAGTCGATGCGTTGGCGCGCGCGATCGGTCTGCGCCTTCACGCTGACATCGCCATGCCGGCAAATAACCGCTGCATCGTCTGGCGGCGACAAGCTGCCGGCGTTGACGCAACCGGATAGCTCGCATGCCATCAGACATAGTCATTCGAGGGTTGAACGTTCTCGCGAACGTGCTGGTCACTGGGGCAAGCAGCGGGATTGGTCTTGCAGCCGTGCGGCAGTTGCTGGACAACGATCGGGTCGGCCGCGTGCTGGCGCTGTCGCGCAACGCCGAAGGCAATGCGGACCTGACGACGCTTGCGAGCCAACACGAACATCGGCTGGTCGCAGTTTCGTGCGACCTGACCTCCGACATCGACCGGGTTGCGCTGATTGCGCGTCTCGCCGCGGCACACGTCGATACTCTGCATCTGCTGCTGAACTGCGCGGGCGTGCTGCATGCACCCGGCCTGCGCCCGGAAAAATCACTGGCGTCGCTGCGCATGGGCGCGTTGGCGCAGGTGTTCGCATTGAATGCATTCGCGCCAGTGCTGCTGGTGCAGTCGTTGCTGCCGCTATTTCGACGCGGTGATCCGGCCGTACTGGCGTCGTTGTCGGCACGGGTTGGCTCGATCGGCGACAACCAGCTTGGGGGTTGGTATGCGTACCGCGCGTCGAAGGCGGCGCAGAACCAATTGTTCCGCACCCTGGCGATCGAACTGCGACGCACGCATCCGCATGCGGCGTGTGTGCTACTGCATCCAGGCACGGTCGACACGCCGCTGTCGCAGCCGTTTCAAACCGGCGTGCTGCCGGAAAAACTGTTCACGCCAAAGCGTGCAGCGCGGCAGTTGCTGGACATCGTCGCGGGTATCTCGGCAGCCGAGAGTGGACGCTTCTATGCGTGGGACGGGTCCGAAATTCCTTGGTGAGAACGTGATTGCGTCGTCGCTGCGGCACGTCCTTGGACAAGGACACGCATCACGATCGCCATGCCGTAAGGGACAGGCTGTTCACAGGACCCGACGTTAGGATGACGGCATCGTTC
>JAYTAY010000340.1:0-7670 GCA_043737255.1 Luteimonas sp. | reverse complement strand
AGCGTAATCTGTGCAACGGACGGGATTCGACCGCGGGTCGCGGCCCGGGTTCGGCCCGATTATGCAACCTGCCGTGTTGGTTCAGCTGCATGGACCAGGAAGGGCCCTGAGTGAATCATGCCATTCGGAAAACTGCTGTTCGCTCGCCGCTATCGGCCATGCTGCAGTTGAAGACCCGCAAACGCGGTGGCGCCCAGCGCCTTGTTCCATTCGTGTCATCCGCTTTTATCGGATTTGATCCGTGTCGAAAAAGCTTTGGACACGATCAAATCTGCTCAATGCGGATTAAAACGGGATGTGGTCTTGATGGTTCGGAGCTTTCTTAGTGTTTCTGCAACCAGGTGTTGGGATTGACCGGCTGGCCGTTGCGGCGCAGCTCGAAATACAGCGCCGGACGGCCCTGCCCGCCGGAATTGCCGACACTGGCGATGGCGTCGCCGCGCTTGACGCTGTCGCCGGCATCGCGCAGCAACGCATCGTTGTGCGCATACAGGCTCATGTAGCCGTTGCCGTGGTCGATGATGGAAATCAGGCCGTAGCCGCTCATCCATTCGGCGAAGACCACGCGGCCATCGGCGACCGCGCGCACGCTGCTGCCGACGGGCGCCCCGATCAGCACGCCGGAACTGGCGCGGCCATCGGGCATGGCACCGCCGTAGCTTGCGAGCAGCAGGCCGTTGAGCGGCCAGCTCAGGCCACCGACTTTCATCAGCGGTGCGGATGCGATGGCTGCGGCGGGTCGCGTTGCGGACGCACTGACGCGATTTGATTTTGACGGTTTCGACACGGCATTCCGCTGCCGCGCAGCCTTGGCCTTGCGTGCCGCTTTCGCGGCAGCGGTACGCAGTTGCGACAGCAATTGTTCCAGCGATTTCGCATCGCGTCCGAGTGCTTTCTCGCGTGCCGCACGATCCTGGTAACGCTGGTCAAGTTGCACCATCAGCGTGGCGCGCTGCTTGCGGTCGCGTTCCAGCTGCGCAAGCTCGGAGCGTCGTTCCTTGCGCGCACCGTCAAGCGCGGTACGCTTCTGTGCGATCTGCCGTTCGACGGTTTCCAGCCCGCGCAATTCATCGGTCAGTTGCGCGATACGTTGCGCACGATCGCGTTGCAGATATCGGTGATAGGTCAGCGTGCGGCTTGTGTCGGCAACGCGATCCTGCGCCAGCATCAGCTTCAACGGAGCGTCACCGCCCACCATGTAGGCCGCACGCAGCAGCCGCGCCAGCTCATCGCGCTGTGCGCCAAGCCGCAGTTGCAGCGCGTCGCGCTTTTTCTGCAGTTCGGCCAGCATCGACTGGCCGCGCACCAGTTCGGTTTCGGTTTCACTCAAGGCGCGCGCGGATGCGCCGACCTGCTCGTCCACCTTGCGCAGGTCGCGCGAGACGCTGCCGCGCTCGCCTTCCAGCTTGCGCCGCTCCGATGCGATGGTTTTCAATTCGCTGCGCACGCGCTGTAACTTGCGCTCGGTGTCGCGGCTGCTTTGCGCGTTGACCGGAACGACCGGCCACGCAATCACAAACAGCAGTGCCGCAGCGATGGCAATGGAAATACGCATCAGGCGAACAACGTGCGCCCGGTCATTTCGGCGGGTTGCGGCAAACCGAGCAGGTCGAGAATCGTCGGCGCGACATCGCGCAATGCACCGCCCTTGCGCAACGCCGCAGCGCGCTGGCCCACATAGACCAGCGGCACCGGACCCACCGTGTGCGCGGTGTGCGGCTGGCAGGTGACCGGATCGCGCATCATTTCCAGGTTGCCATGGTCGGCGGTGACCAGCAGCGCCCCGCCGGCAGCGCGCACCGCGGCATCGACCGCACCGATGGCGACATCGACCGCTTGCGCCGCAAGAATCGCCGCCTGCAGATTGCCGGTGTGACCGACCATGTCGGGGTTGGCGATGTTGCAGACGATCAGATCGAAACGACCCGAGCTGATCGCATCGACCAGCTTTGCTGTCAGTTCCGGACAGCTCATTTCCGGTTGCAGATCGTAGGTGGCGACTCGCGGACTCGGCACCAGTACGCGCTCCTCGCCCGCATATGGCGCCTCACGACCGCCGCTGAAGAAGAACGTGACGTGCGCGTATTTTTCGGTTTCGGCGATGCGCAGTTGGGACATGCCTTGCGCGGCCACCAGTTCGCCAAGCGAATGTTGCAGGTCGTCAGACGGGAAGGCGACCGCTGCCGGCAGCGTGGCATCGTATTGCGTGAGGCAAACGAAACTCGACAACTGCGGCCGCCGCGTCTCGAAACCCGCGAACGCCGGATCGACGAAGGCAGCGCTGAGTTGGCGCGCACGATCGGCGCGAAAGTTCATGAACACGATCGCGTCGCCATCGCGCATCCGTTCCGCACCATCCAGCACGGTCGGTGCGACGAACTCATCGTTTTCACCGCGTGCATAGGCCGCGTGCAGCGCCGCCAGCGCATCCACGGCGACGACATCGCTGCGTGCTTCGACGATTGCATCCCAGCCGCGATGCAGCCGCTCCCAACGCTGATCGCGATCCATCGGATAATAACGTCCACTGATCGTGGCGACATGCGCATTGCCCAGCGCAGCGCAAACCGCTTGCAATGCGGCGATGCTCGGCTCCGCCGATCGCGGCGGCATGTCGCGGCCATCGAGGAAGGCGTGCACGGCGACGCGCGGCACCTGCATGCGCCTGGCCAGGTCGAGCATTGCGAAGATGTGGGTCTGGTGACTATGCACGCCGCCCGGCGACAGCAGGCCAATGACATGCAGCGTGCCGTCGGCATCGCGCGCGGCATCGCAGGCGGTGCGCAATGCGTGGTTGTCGAAGAAGCTGCCGTCCTCGATCGCCGCATCGATCCGAGTCAGGTCCTGGTAGACGATGCGGCCGGCGCCAAGGTTCATGTGGCCGACTTCGGAATTGCCCATCTGCCCGTCGGGCAAGCCGACGTGGCGGCCTTCGGTGTGGATCAGTGTGTGCGGTGCATCGCGCCAGAGCCTGCGCCAGTGCGGCAGCGTGGCCTGCGCCAGCGCGTTGTCGGCAGGATCGTCGCGATGGCCCCAGCCATCGAGAATGAGCAGGACCACGGGCTTGGGACGTATCGAAGGGTCGGACATGCCTGATGTTCCAGTGACTTGTGACAGATGCCCCCACGACCGGGCAATGCGATTGTAACCACGCGCTTTAAACGCCCGCCGCCCGGCGCGCATCACATCGTTATCCGCTGCCGACAGGAAACACCGCCATGACCCGAACACACACGACCCGAACCCGCTTGATCCTTGTACTTACCCTGGCGCTGACCAGCACGGCGGCCTGGACCGCGCCCGCCCAGAACATCGAGAAAATCAACGGCAGCATTTCCGCCGAGGCCGGACAGACCGTCGGCAACATGGAGACGGTCAACGGCAGCATCCGCATCGAGACCGGCGCGCGCACTCGCGATGCCGAGACCGTCAACGGCAGCATCCACGTCGCCGATCGCGCGCAGGTGCGCAGCATGGAAACGGTCAATGGCAGCATCCGCGTCGCGCACAACGTGCAGGTCGATGGCCATGTCGAAACGGTCAACGGCAGCGTATTCATCGATCGCGGTGGCAACGTCCGCGGTGATGTCACCACCGTCAATGGCGCGATCGGCCTGGTCGATACCGATCTGGCCGGCAGCATCGAAACCGTCAACGGCGATGTCACCGTCGGCCAAGGCTCGCACGTCAAGGGCGGCATCAAGGTCGAGAAACCGAGCAGCAGCTGGATGCCGATCAGCGTCGGCAAGCGCAAGCCGCCACGGATCGTCATCGCCGCCAATGCGGTCGTCGAGGGACCACTGGTGTTCGAGCGCGAAGTGAAGTTGTACGTGCACCAGAGCGCGAGAATCGGTTCGGTTACCGGCGCCACGGCTGTGCGGTACAGCGGTGAGCGTGCGCCGACGGACTGACGCCGGCAACCACAGCGGGTCACCGCGACAAGCTCCCCTGGACGGCGTGCATGGATGCACGCCGTTTTTATTTGGATGGCCGTAAAACTTTTTCAGCAGATGAGGTCGACATGCCGGACGCGTGGTGAGCGGCTTCAACTGGTCAATCCCTTGGGCATGAGCGTCGTTTGACAGACTCAAGATGAACGCTTGGTGGGTGACTGTAGAAAATGGCAGCAGCCCCGGAGGGCGGCGTGCATGGATGCACGCTTTTTTCGACCGAGCCATGGGTGAGAAGGTGTTGCTTGCGAGCCATCGGCTCGCGCACCGTACGAACGCCCGCGCCGCAAGCGCGGGCCGGACGTTGGCTGCGAAGCAGACAAAGGCGTGTCGAAAAATCCCCTCAGCAATGAAAGCACCTTGACGCTTTGATCGGGGAAAGCCCTGTTCTTTGGTTCCGTTTCTTTTGGGCTCGTCAATAGAAATGAACTCGCGCGTAGCGCGAAAAGCTCTTCAACAGCGAAGCTGGTCAAGCTTTTTTGCTTTCCTGATGCAGCAGGCGATCTGACGCAACCCCTCCTCAGCCCTTCCCTGCCGTCGCAGGGGCGGGAGAACAAGCCGGGCTAGAATCAAGGCTTCCTGCCCGGAGGTTCGCATGACACGTTCCCTGATCGCCGTTTTCGCACTGCTGGCACTAACCGCATGCAAACGCGACGAAGCGGTCCCGCCGCAAACGCCAGCAACACCTGCTGCATCCAGCTACACATTCGATCCCGCCATCCGCAGCGAAGACTTCGCCGAGATGGTCAAGACATTGTCTTCAGACGCGTTCGAGGGACGCGCGCCCGGCAGCGCCGGCGAAGAAAAAACGGTCGAGTACATCAAGGTGCAGTTCGAGCGCATCGGCCTGCAACCGGGCAACAACGGCAGTTTCTTCCAGACCGTGCCAATGACCGAAACCACCGCCGATGAAGCGACCACGCTCAAGATTTCGGCGACGACACCCTATGAATTGAAATTCGGCAGCGACATGGTGATCGGTACGCGCACCGGCAAGACAAACGTCAAGATCGACGGCAGCGAGATGGTGTTCGTCGGTTACGGCGTCAACGCGCCGGAGCTCGGCTGGAACGACTACGCCGGCGTCGACGTCAAGGGCAAGACCGTGGTCATGCTGGTCAATGACCCGGGTTTCCATGCCCAGGACGCAACATTGTTTGAAGGCAAGCGCATGACCTATTACGGGCGCTGGACCTACAAGTTCGAAGAAGCCGCGCGCCAGGGCGCCGCCGCCGCGCTCATCATCCATGACGATGCGGGCGCGTCCTACGGCTGGGATGTGGTGAAGAATTCATGGTCGGGTGCGCAATTCGACCTGCGCGCCGCCGATGATCCCGCGCCGCGCCTGCCCGCGCAGGGCTGGATCACCACCGATGCGGCGAAGAAATTGTTCACCGATGCCGGACTCGATCTGGCGGCGCAGTACAAGGCCGCCAACAAGACCGGTTTCAAGGCCACGCCGCTGAAGACCCAACTGTCCGTGGACCTGAGCAGCACCATCGACGAGAAACAGTCGCGCAACGTCATCGGCGTGCTGCCGGGCGCCGCGCGCGCGGATGAAGCCGTGGTCTACATGGCGCACTGGGACCACCTAGGCAAACACGACGACGAAATTAATGCTGACGGCAGCGGCGACAACATCTACAACGGCGCGGTGGACAACGCGACCGGCGTGGCCGGCATCCTGGAGATCGCCGGCGCCTTCGCCATGCAGAATCCGAAACCCGATCGCTCGGTGGTGTTTCTGGCCGTGACACTGGAAGAATCCGGCTTGCTTGGATCGAAGTATTACGTCGCGCATCCCAGCGTGCCGCTCAACCGCATTGCCGGCGTCATCAACATCGATGCCATGTCGGTGTCGGGCAAGACCAGGGACATCACCGTGGTGGGCTTCGGCAGCTCGGAACTCGAAGACATGCTCAAGCCCATCGCAGGCCAGCAGCAACGCACGCTGCATGCCGAAACCAACACGGCCGCGGGCTATTACTTCCGCTCCGATCATTTCAACTTCGCCAAGGCCGGCGTGCCTGCGTTGTATGTCGATGGCGGCGACGATTTCGTCGAGGGCGGCAAGTCCGCGGGCGAAGCGGCGGCCAAGGATTACACCGAGCAGCGTTATCACAAGCCTGCCGATCAATACGATGCGGCGACGTGGAAACTCGATGGCGTACTGGATGATTTGAATGCGGTGTACGGCGTCGGGCGTGAGTTGGCGTCATCGGACGCGTGGCCCAACTGGTACGAGGGGAATGCCTTCCGTGCGGCGCGCGACGCGTCGATGCAAGATCAACCGGCGGAAGGGCCCGCCACCGGTCAATAAGCGTTGCTGTCAGCCCCGCGCAGGCGGGGACGCAGTGACTTGAGCGTTCAAGCCAGAGGCGCTCGGTTGACCAGCTACGCTGTTGACAAGCGCTTCCGCGTACGCGGGAATGACGATAAGAAACTTGCTTACAGATTGCATCAAGCCCGTCGCCATCTCCCGAAGGAAGCAACACCCATGACCATCGCCTACATCTGCATCCTGATCGCCGCGCTGCTGCCCTACATCTGGGTCGGCATCGCCAAGAGTGGCGGCCCACGCTACGACAACCGCGATCCGCGCGGCTGGCTGGCCAAGCAGGACAACCCACGCGTGCATCGTGCCAGCGCGGCGCAGTTCAATGCCTTCGAGGCCTTCGCACCGTTTGCGGCAAGCGTATTGATGGCGCAGTTCGCCGGCGTCGATCCGCAGCGCATCACATGGCTCGCGATCGCCTTTGTCGTCCTGCGCGTGCTGCACGGCGTTCTCTACGTCGCCAACAACGCCCGGTTGCGCAGCCTCGTCTGGGCTGGCGCCTTGGCGTGCGTGATCGCATTGATGGTGATGGCCGTGCTGCGTATTGGCGGCTGATACCGCCTGTGCGCATGTACTTGCGATGTGCGTTGTCGTGCACCGTGCTGGCAAGCATGCAATTGCACGCACAGCCGGTACCGCAGCATCGCGACATCGACGTCCTGCACTATGCCGCGGACATCCAGCCGGACATTGCCGCTGGGACGATTGAGGGCCGCGTCGTCATTCGTCTTGTTGCGGCATCGAACGCCCTACGGACGATTGAACTCGACAACGACGGCCTGACCGTCGATGCGGTGCAAGAAGTCGGAACCAAGCTGCGGTTCGCGCAGGACGGCAAGCGGCTGAAGATCCAGTTGTCGCGTCCGGCCAGAGTTGGCGAACAACGCGAGATCGCAGTCGACTACCACGGCGCGCCGCGCTTCGGCCTGCAGTTCCATCCCGGTCGTTCGCAGACCTAGACGATTTTCTCGACCAGCCAATGGCTGGTCGGTATCGATGCGCCGGACGAGCGCGCGACACTCGATCTGACCGTCACCCTGCCTGCAGGACTGGAAGCCGTCGGCAACGGACCGGAAATCGAGCATCGCACGCTTGCGAACGGCAACGAGGTGTACCGATGGCGCCAGGACACGCCGGTGCCTGCCTGTACCTTCGGCTTTGCCGCTGGCAAGTTCAACGACGTGGTTGCAAAGGCCGGCGACGTGCAATTGCGCTTTCTTGGCGACGCTTTCAGCGAAGACGAACTGCGCAAGGTATTTGCCGATACCGCCGACATGTTGCAATGCTTCCAGCGGCGCGCCGGCGCGCCGTATCCGGGCAAACGCTACACGCAGGCACTGGTAGTCGAAACCATCGGACAGGAGCTCGCAGGGTTGTCATTGCTG
>JAYTAY010000339.1:0-3298 GCA_043737255.1 Luteimonas sp. | reverse complement strand
GCTGATCAGCGACTGCACCACGCCGACCGCACGCGAGGCGTCCTTGACCCAGACCGTGGGCGATGCGTAATGCGGGGAGATCTTCAATGCCGTATGCGCACGCGACGTGGTGGCGCCACCGATCAACAGCGGTTTGTCGAACCCTTGTCGCTTCATTTCCTTGGCGACGTGACTCATTTCCTCCAGCGAGGGCGTGATCAGGCCGGACAAGCCAATGATGTCGGCAGAGATTTCGCGGGCCTTGTCGAGGATGGTTTGCGCCGGCACCATCACGCCGAGATCGACTACTTCGAAGTTGTTGCAGGCCAGCACCACGCCGACGATATTCTTGCCGATGTCGTGCACGTCGCCCTTGACCGTGGCCAGCAACACCTTGCCGTTGTTCTTGCCCATGTCGCCGGTGCGCCGCTTCTCCGCTTCGATGTAGGGCAGCAGATACGCCACCGCTTTCTTCATGACGCGCGCGGACTTGACCACCTGCGGCAGGAACATCTTGCCCGCGCCAAACAGATCGCCGACCACGTTCATGCCGGCCATCAGCGGGCCTTCGATCACTTCCAGCGGCTTGTCGTATTGCTGGCGTGCTTCTTCGGTGTCGCCTTCGACGTACTGGTCGATGCCATGCACCAGCGCGTGCTTGATACGTTCGTTCACCGGTGCTTCGCGCCACGCCAGGTTCTGCACCTGGACTTCGCCTTTCTTGCCTCTGTAACGATCGGCGATTTCCAGCAGCCGTTCCGTCGCGTCATCGCGACGATTGAGCACCACGTCCTCGACTCGTTCGCGCAAGTCCGCATCCAGGTCGTCGATCAGCGGCATCGCACCGGCGTTGACGATGCCCATGTCCATGCCGGCGGCGATCGCGTGATACAGGAACACGGCGTGTATCGCCTGCCGCACCGGCTCGTTGCCACGGAACGAGAACGACACGTTGGAAACGCCGCCGGAGATATGGCAATGCGGCAGCGTCGCCTTGATCTCGCGAGTTGCCTCGATGAAATCGACCGCGTAGTTGTTGTGTTCGTCAATGCCGGTGGCGATGGCGAAGACGTTGGGATCGAAGATGATGTCTTCCGGCGGGAAGCCGACGTCTTCGGTCAGCAATTTGTAAGCGCGCGCGCAGATTTCGACCTTGCGCGCCCGCGTGTCGGCCTGGCCCTGCTCGTCGAACGCCATGACCACGACGGCCGCGCCGTAGCGCAGGACCTTGCGCGCGTGTTCGAAGAAAACGTCCTCGCCCTCCTTGAGTGAAATCGAGTTGACCACGCCCTTGCCCTGCAGGCATTTGAGCCCAGCCTCGATCACCGACCACTTGGAGGAATCGACCATCACGGGGATGCGCGCGATGTCGGGTTCGGCCGCGATCAGGTTGAGGTAGGTGACCATCGCATGCTCGGAATCGAGCATGCCTTCGTCCATGTTGACGTCAAGGATCTGTGCGCCGCTCGTTACCTGCTGCCGTGCGACCTCGACGGCCTCGTCGTAGCGGCCGTCCTTGATCAGCTTGCGGAATGCCGCGGAGCCGGTGACATTGGTGCGTTCGCCGATGTTGACGAAGTTGATTTCCGGCGTGATGACCAGCGGTTCGAGGCCGCTGAGCCGGGTATGGCGTGCAAGACTCATGCGGCAAGTGCGCCTTCGGTTGGCAAGGCTCGCGGCGCCACGCCACGCACGACCTCCGCGATCGCGGCGATATGTTCCGGCGTGGTACCGCAACAACCACCAACGATGTTCAGCAATCCCGCTTCCGCAAATTCACGCAATACCGTCGCCATATCCCCGGGCGTCTCGTCGTAGCCACCGAATGCGTTCGGCAAACCGGCATTGGGATGGCAGGATACGTACGCGTCGGCGACTTGCGCCAGCACATCGACGTGTGGGCGCAGGTCCTTGGCGCCGAGTGCGCAATTCAGGCCTACGACCAGTGGGCGGGCGTGCCGCAGCGAATACCAGAATGCCTCGGCTGTTTGTCCGGACAGCGTGCGGCCGGAGGCATCGGTGATCGTGCCCGAGATCATCACCGGCAAGCGTGCGCCGAGCACATCGAAGCATTGCGCAACGGCGAACAGCGCCGCCTTCGCGTTGAGCGTATCGAACACTGTTTCGATCATGATCGCGTCGGCGCCGCCTTCGATCAATCCGTGCGTGGCGTCGCCATACGTCGCGACAAGGTCATCGAAACTGACCGCGCGGAAGCCCGGGTCGTTGACGTCGGGACTCATCGATGCAGTGCGACTGGTGGGCCCGAGGATGCCGACGACGAAGCGGGGCCGATCGGGCGTCTGCAGCTCTGCCGCGTCGCACGCAGCGCGAGCCAGTGTTGCGCCTTCGCGGTTCAATTCGTGCACCAGATGCTGCAGGCGGTAATCGGCCAAGGAGATTGCCGTCGAATTGAACGTGTTGGTTTCGACCAGGTCCGCGCCGGCCGCCAGGTACGCCGCATGGATCTCGCTGATCACCGCGGGCTGCGTCAGCGTCAACAGGTCGTTGTTACCTTTCTGGTCGTAGCTGCTACAGCTGCAACCATCGCCGTGCGCATGGCCATCGGCGCTGAACAGGACATCGTAGCCGTGCGCGAAACGCTCGCCGCGGTAGTCGCTCTCCTGAAAGTCGTGGCGCTGGATCATCGTCCCCATCGCGCCGTCCAGGATCAGGATGCGCTGCGCCAATGCGACCTGCAGCCTGGCGACGCGCTCGGGGTTGTGCCACGGAAGTGTCTTCATTATTTTTTTCTCGCGATCAGCGAAACGACTTCGAAATGCGGCGGGCGTTTTTCCCGGGTGATGGTTTCGGTGGTCAACACCTCCAGCCCGGCCTTCTCGGCGAACTTGCGCAGTTCCTTGTCGGTAAATCCGAGATTGACGTGACCGTACAACTCGACCGCCGCCTTGTGTTCGTGCTTGGCCAGACTGCTCAGCAACAGGCGTCCGCCCTTGCGCAGTACGCGCGAGGCCTCGGCCACGGCCTGTGCGGGCCGGGTTGCGTAGGTCAATGCGTGCATCAGCACGACCAGGTCGAATTCGCCGGCCGCGAACGGCAATGCGTGCATGTCGCCAGTACGGACTTCGACATTCTTGAACGGACGCAAGCGCTCGGCCGCGGCCGCGACCACGCGTGGGCTGGTATCGACGCAGACATAGCGATGCGCATGTGGCGCCAGCAATTCGGCGAGCACACCATCGCCCGAAGCAAGATCGAGGACATCGCCGGTTTCCAGCAGCGGTAATGCGGAACGCGCCAAGGCTTCCCACGTACGGCCGGGCGAGTAGTGGCGTTCCATGTCGCCGGCCACGCTGTC
>JAYTAY010000338.1:0-3299 GCA_043737255.1 Luteimonas sp. | reverse complement strand
GCCAACAAGAAAATGATGTTGAAGTTGCAGGGTGCATCCGGCAACAACCTTAAAAATGTCGACGTTGCCATTCCGGCTGGACTGTTCACTGCGATCACAGGCGTTTCCGGTTCGGGAAAATCCACGCTGATCAACGACACGCTGTATGCGCTTGCCGCCAACGAGATCAATGGCTCATCGCATCACCACGCGCCGTATCGCGAGGTCGAAGGACTGGATCTTTTCGACAAGGTGGTCGATATCGACCAGTCGCCGATCGGCCGAACCCCACGTTCCAATCCCGCGACCTACACCGGCCTGTTTACACCGCTGCGCGAATTGTTTGCACAGGTGCCGGAGTCGCGCGCGCGGGGATACGCGCCAGGCCGTTTCAGTTTCAACGTGCGCGGCGGTCGCTGCGAGGCCTGCCAAGGCGACGGTCTGATCAAGGTCGAGATGCACTTCCTGCCCGACGTGTACGTGTCGTGCGACGTCTGCAAGGGCAAACGCTACAACCGCGAGACGCTGGAAATCCTCTACAAGGGATACAACATCCACAACGTGCTCGACATGACCGTCGAGGATGCGCTCAAGCTGTTCGAGCCGGTGCCGGGCATCGCCCGCAAACTGGAAACGTTGCTCGATGTCGGTTTGAGTTACATCAAGCTCGGCCAACCTGCGACCACGCTGTCCGGCGGCGAAGCGCAGCGCGTGAAGCTGTCGAAGGAACTGTCGCGACGCGACACCGGCCGCACGCTGTACATCCTCGATGAGCCGACCACCGGTCTGCACTTCCATGACATCGAGCACCTGCTCGCGGTGTTGCACAAGCTGCGCGATGACGGCAATACGATCGTCGTCATCGAACACAATCTCGATGTGATCAAGACCGCCGACTGGGTCATCGATCTCGGGCCCGAGGGTGGTCATCGTGGTGGTCAGATCATCGCCGTGGGCACGCCGGAGGATCTCGCGGCGATGCCGCAATCGCATACCGGACGATTCCTGGCCAAGACGCTGGGTCTGGAGAGCAAACCCAGGCGCAGGAAAGCGGCGGCATGAATGACACCGTCAAACCCGTGTTGTTCCGCATGCCGATGGAATTGCGTTGGCGCGATCTGGATGCGTTCAATCACGTCAACAATTCGAGTTTCCTCACGTTTCTCGAGGAGGCACGCATCCGCTGGTTCGATTCATTGGGAACCGAATGGGTGACGGAGACGATCGCGCCCTTGCTCGCCGCGGTGCAAATCAACTATCGGCAACCGATTCCCTATCCCTCCAATGTGGTCGTCGAACTGTTTGCCGAGCGGGTCGGCAACACCAGCCTCACCATTGGCCATCGCATCGAATCCAGCGATGGCGCGACGCTGTATGCGGACGGCCATGTGGTGATGGTGTGGATCGATCGCGACAGTGGGCGCCCGATCCCGTTGCCGGACCTCGTCCGCAAAGCAACACCGTAGGGGCGCACCTGGGCGCGATGAGGCTCTACCAGTAACGCCCAATCGCGCCCAAGTGCGCTCCTACAAATTGCTGGGCTTCCGAACCTCGAACTCGCCGAGCAGCTTGCGGCCATCCGACAATTCAAACTCGATTGCAACTTTGCTCCCCGCCTTCAACGGTGCATGCGGTTGCATCAACATCAGATGCAATCCGCCCGGCTTCAACACGGCAGCATCATCGGGTGCGACCCGCAGTTCGGAGACTTCCCGCATCCGGCTCATGCCGTTGACGATGCGCGTCTCGTGCAATGACGTTTCCGCGAACGCAGCACTGCGCGCAAAGAGGATCGTGATCGGCGTGGGACAGCGATTCTCGATGCGGCCGAAGCCCGCCATCATCGGCATGCGCGCAGGTCCGAGACGGATCCAGCCGTCGCGCACTTGCGGCGTGCAATCGCGTGCGCAGGCGCTGCCACAGGCAGCAGCCAGCAGGATCGACAAGGCGAATTTCGTCTTCATGCGCCTATGATACCGACCATCTTCTATCCGGCCTGAATCCATGACCGCACTCATCGAAATCACCGACCACGGCGCGATCCGCGAGATCAGGCTGGTGCGCGCGCCGGTCAATGCGCTCAATCCGGAACTGTGCAATGGATTGCGTGCTGCAATCGCGGAAGCAATCACTGGCGGCGTCGATGGGCTGCTACTCAGCGGTGGGCCGAAAGTTTTTTCAGCAGGTCTTGATGTTCCACATCTGCTGACGCTCGGAGATGACCGAGTGGCATTGATGGCTGCATGGGAGAGCTTCTTCAGCGCAGCGCGCGCGCTGGCTGATTGCCCGGTGCCGGTGGTCGCCGCGATGGCCGGCCATGCGCCCGCTGGCGGTTGCGTGCTGGCGCTGTGCTGCGACTATCGGGTGATGGCATCGGGTCCATACCTGATCGGCCTCAACGAGACGCAGGTCGGCCTCGTAGCGCCAGAAGGCATCCAGCATTTGCTGCGGCGCGTGGTGGGATCGCACCGCGCCGAACGCTTGCTGGTATCCGGCGAGCTGGTCGATGGCGAACGCGCACTCGCCATTGGACTGGTCGACGAACTCGTGGATGTCGACAGTGTTGTGACGCGTGCCCGCGTGTGGTTGGAAGAATTGCTGGTACTGCCGCGCAAACCGATGCTGACCACGCGCGCACTGGCACGCATCGATCTCATCGCGGCGTTGCAGCCGGAACGTATCCGATTGGATCGGTTTATCGATGCCTGGAGCGATCCAGATACGCAATCAGGCTTGCGCGCGCTGCTAGCCCGGCTAGGCAAATAGACCGGGGTTACAGCAGCCAGACTTCCACGCGCTCGTTGAGGAACCGTGCATCCGGCTGCTTCGGCGATGCGAGCGGCCGTTGCGTGCCCAAACCGTTCGATCGACCGACCACGATCCCCCTCTGCTGCAAGATCCCGGTCACCATATCGGCGCGCTCATTGCTGAGGATCGTTGAAACGATCCGGCTGTCGGCCGAGCGATCAACAAATGCCACCACGACTGCCTGCTTCCCACGGTTCTGGGGTAAACGCATGAAGGCCGTCAACCGGTCGATGTCGTGCGCGGACCGACTGTCGAAAATCGACAGGGTGCCGCCAAAGTTGAAGCGCAAGCTCACCGGCAAGCGCTGCGCGCCGGCAATCATGCTGTTGTACTCAGACAATGCCTTCAGGGCTGGCGTCTGTAGCGCCGGCCGCAGAGTGACGGCGAAGTGTCCGGCGCGTTCCACTGCATGTTGGCCTCGACCGGTCAGCGCATACAACGCGAGGCTGCGGCCCAGAGCAGACATGAGCTGGCCGCCATACAGGCTGTAACGACGAACCAACGGATAGTCC
>JAYTAY010000337.1:0-3299 GCA_043737255.1 Luteimonas sp. | reverse complement strand
CGTTGACGGTCTTTGCGACCTTGCCCGAGATCATCTTCTCCAGGATCTCGACCGGCTTGCCCGAATCCTTGACCTGCGCCATTGCGATTTCCTTCTCGCGAGCCACGAATTCGGCCGGCACGTTGGCCGCGGAAATGTAGGGCGGGTTCATTGCCGCAATGTGCATCGCCAACCCGCGGGCGAGGTCGGCATTGCCGCCCTTGACCTCGACCAGCACGCCAATGCGGCCGCCATGCACGTAAGCGCCGATGGTGTTGGCGGTACTGTCCATGCGCGCCATCCGGCGCACCTGCACGTTTTCGCCGACCTTGGCCACCAATGCCGTGCGTGCCTGGTCGACGGTTTCGCCAGAAGCAAGCTTGCTCGCCTTCAAGCCATCGATATCGTTTGCATCAAGCCCGGCATTGGCGACGGCGTCGACGAATGCCAGGAAGCCAGCATCCTTGGCGACGAAGTCCGTCTCCGAATTGACCTCGGCCAACACGGCCTTGCCGTCTGCCTGCGCCATGGCGATACGGCCTTCGGCGGCGACGCGGTCCGATTTCTTGTCGGCCTTGGCCAGGCCCGTCTTGCGCAGCCAGTCGGCGGCGGCTTCGATGTCGCCGTTGTTTTCGACCAGCGCCTTCTTGCACTCCATCATGCCGGCGCCGGTGCGCTCGCGCAGTTCCTTGACCAGGGTTGCAGTGATTTCCATCAGTGACCTCTTGAAGATTTGTGTGTTGTCCCCGGGGGGGCTTCCTAAGGGGCGTAGGAGCGCTCCATGGGCGCGATGAGGCTTTACCGGTAATGCCTATCGCGCCCATGGGGCGCTCCTACGACCAAAGGGAGTCCATGGGGCAGAAAAAAATAGTGGCAGCCGCGCACTGTGGCGCGGCTGCGTGACGGCCGGATTACTCGGCAGCAGGTGTCTTGTCGGCAGCTTCAACCGCTTCGACAGCGCCTTCAGACGTTTCCGGGATGGCAGCAGGTTCAGTCGTTTCAGCAGTCGCGACTGACGATTCCGCAGCCGCCGGAGCAGCCTCCTCAGCGGTCTTGGCCGGAGCCTTTCTGGCCGGCGCACGACGCGCATCGCGCTTGTCGGTGACCGGCTTGCCTTCGGCGTCGAGTTCGACGAACTGGTCCTCGCGGCCACCCATGGCAGGCGCGGCGGCCTTGCCTTCCAGCACGGCGTCGGCCGCGGCGCGTGCATACAGCTGCACGGCGCGGATGGCGTCGTCGTTGCCCGGGATCGGGTAATCGACCAGCGCCGGATCGTAATTGCTGTCGACCACCGCGATCACCGGGATGCCGAGCTTCTTGGCTTCCTTGATGGCAATGTCTTCGTGGCCGATGTCGATGACGAACAGCGCGTCGGGCAGGCGGATCATTTCCTTGATGCCGCCGAGCGAAGCGGACTTCTTGTCGCGCTCGCGGCGCAAGCCCAGCACTTCGTGCTTGACCAGCTTCTGGAAGCTGCCGTCGGTCTCGCCGGCTTCCAGTTCCTTCAGGCGCGCCACCGACTTCTTGACGGTCTGGAAGTTGGTCAGCGTGCCGCCCAGCCAGCGCTGGGTCATGTACGGCATGCCGCAACGGGTCGCTTCTTCCTTGATCGAATCGCGCGCCGAACGCTTGGTGCCGAGGAACAGCACAGTGCCGCGCTTCTGCGCGATCGCCGAGATGAAGTTCATCGCATCGATGAAGAGCGGCAGCGTCTTCTCGAGGTTGATGATGTGGATCTTGCCGCGGGCGCCGAAGATGTACGGCGCCATCTTGGGATTCCAGTAACGGGTCTGGTGGCCGAAATGCACGCCGGCTTCCAGCATCTGACGCATGGTGACTTGTGACATGGGATGACGCTCCAATGAAAATGGAATCAGCCGCGCTCCTGGGAGGGCGGACAACGATTCCGGGGTTGGGCCTCCCCGTCGCCTCCGTGACCGAACCTTTGGATGCTGGAACCTTGAGTTCCGGACATCCGAGGCACCCCGGCACGGGTGATTGCAACGGGTGTGGATTCAGCGGTGACGCCCGCTGTGGGCGGCGTGGCGGGTCGAAACCCGTCACAAAGCCGCGGAATTGTAGCCGGGACAGGCAGTTAGAGGCAACTGGAGGCAATGCGTAGCCCGGGTGGAGCGCAGCGATACCCGGGGCCTTTCGGCGATACGCCCAGCACCCGTGGAGCGGTCTTGCGTGGGGGCGTCGGAAAAACCCCGGGTATCGCTACGCTCCACCCGGGCTACGCGATAATGGCGGTATGAACATCACCGTCAAAACCCCCGCCGACATCGAAAAGATGCGGATCGCCGGGCGCCTCGCCTCCGAGGTGCTGGAAATGATCGCGCCGCATGTGAAGCCGGGCGTGACCACCGAGGCGCTCGACAGGATCTGCCACGACCACATCGTCAACGTGCAGCAGGCCATCCCGGCCAATGTCGGTTATCGCGGCTTCCCCAAGACCGTCTGCACTTCGGTCAACAACGTCATCTGCCACGGCATCCCGAACGAGGCCAAGGTGCTCAAGGATGGCGACATCGTCAATATCGATGTCACCGTGATCAAGGACGGCTGGCACGGCGATACCAGCCGGATGTATTACGTCGGCACGCCGTCGGTGATGGCCAGGCGGCTGGTGGACATCACCTTTGAGGCGATGTGGCGCGGGATCCGCACGGTCAGGCCTGGCGCCACGCTGGGTGACATCGGCAATGCGATCCAGAGCTATGCCGAGGCCGAACGCTTCAGCGTGGTCCGCGAGTATTGCGGCCACGGCATCGGCCGCGTCTACCACGAAGACCCGCAAGTCCTGCATTACGGCCGCGCCGGCGAGGGCCTGGTGCTCAAGCCAGGCATGACCTTCACCATCGAGCCGATGATCAACGAAGGCGCGCGCCACACCAAGTTGCTGCCCGATGGCTGGACGGTGGTCACCAAGGACCGCAAGTTGTCGGCGCAGTGGGAACACACGCTGGCCGTCACCGAGGATGGCTTCGACGTGCTGACCCTGCTCCCCGAGCGCGACCTTTCCGAGCGCATTCTCTCCGATAGCAGCGCCACGACATGACCGCTGCCGCCGCGAACGGGCTACCGGCGCGGCAGCCCGTACCTTCGATAGCTGACGTTGCATGGGTGGCCGCGACGCGGGCGTCCTTGGCCGCAAGCGATGCGCAGCTTGCTGCACGCTTCGACAACAACGACGACATCGACGCCTTGCTCGCGGCGCGCGCGCAGGGCATCGATGTCATCGTGCGCGGCGCATGGCGGCGCTGCATCGATGACGAGACCGAACTGGCGCTGTTCGCCGTCGGCGGTTACGGCCGCGG
>JAYTAY010000336.1:0-7694 GCA_043737255.1 Luteimonas sp. | reverse complement strand
GATGGCGCCATCGCAAGCCTTGTCGCCGGGCAGCGTGATCGAGACCGGTGACGACGGGGTTGCAAGAATCCAGGTCGCGCGCATTGGCGAAGTGCTGCTCGGCCGCGACTCGCGCCTGCGGCTGGTTGCCACGCGCAGCGGCCAGCATCGCGTGCAGCTCGATCGCGGGACGCTGTGGGCGCGAATCTGGGCGCCGCCGGGCAATTTCGGCGTGGGCGTGCCCTCGGGTGAAGCGCTCGATCTTGGCTGTGAATTCACCATTCGTACCGACGCGCGCGGCGATGGCTACCTGCAGGTCCGCAGCGGCTGGGTGCAGTTCGATAACGCCGATGCCGAGGTATTGGTGCCGCAGGGCGCGCAGGTTGTGTTGTACGCGCGTGGGCCGGGGACGCCGTATGCGAATGACGCCGCGTCCGCGTTCGTTGCCGCGCTTGAGGCCATCGATCGGGAAGGTGTGCACATCGCGGCCGATGCGGACTCCGTGCAGAAACTGGTTGCCTTGTCACGGCACGAGGACGCGATCACCTTGCTGTCGCTGTTGTCGCGCTATCCGCAATTGCGCGATGGCCCGGTGTTTGATCGCCTCGCCGCGCTGCTGCCCGCGGGCGTCACGCGCGCGGCGTTGGCCGAACAGGGCCGGGACGCGCTGGATCCATGGTGGCGCGCGTTGCCTTATCCGCCGATGAAACGCTGGTGGCTGAAATGGCCGGATGCGATGGGTTCGGTTGGCAACGCACAGTCACGGCTGCGCTACGACCCGCCGTGATCTGGTTAACAGTATTGCGGTTGAAGACCTCCTTTGTTCTGTACGCAACCAGCGTATCGGGCCGCGCCAGCCGTCGCGCCCGGATCAAATCGAGGAATCGTCATGAAAACGCAGTCAGTACACATGTCGTTACGCGGCCTGTTGTTGCTCGCGCTGTCCGTGTGTGCGTTCGCCGTGATCGCCGGCCCGCCATTGCTGTGCCACCCGTTTGAAACCGCTGGCGCGCCATCGCTGGCATGGGGCGGCAAGGGCTGGAACCAGGCGAGCGCCGACTACAACCTGCGCACCTTGTCTGCCAATACCGAGGCCCTGCTGAAAGCGAACACGCCGGTGATCGCGCGCATGGAAACCCTGCGCCGCGCGGCAATCTACGCCAGCCGCGATGCCGCCATCGCCCGGCAACTGCTGTCGCGACTGGACGCCCGCATTGCAGGCGCAAGCACGCCCGAATCGCAGGCGCTGGCGCGCTTCGACAGCGGCTATTTCTCGGAGACATTGCAGGAAGTGGTCCGCCTGCAGGGCTATGACATGCCCGGCGTTGGCAAGGTCGACACCAACGGCCTGCGCGCGATGCTTGCGAAAGTGGATGGCAGCGCGCAGGTCGATGCCGCCATCAAGTTGCGCCCGAACGATCCGTCGATGCGCTTCGCCGCTGCATTGATCGCTGCCGCAGACCAGAGAAAATCTGCCTACGCCACACATGCACGCATCGCACGCGCTGGCGCCAGCAACGACCGCCTGCTCGCTCTCAATGTGCAGCAGATTGCCAATTAACTGGATTGCTGCTTCGGCTCTAGGGCGAGGCGAGGACAAGGCATGCAGACCCGAAGGGCGGCGTGCATGGATGCACGCCGTTTTTCGACCGAGCCATGAATGGCAAGTCGAAAAAATCCCCTCAGCAATGAAACCACTCTGACGCTCTGATCGGGGAAAGCCCTTTTCTTTGGTTCGTTTCTTTGACTCGCGCAAGCGCTCGCCCTTCGGGCCAGCTTCGCTGTTCGCGTGCTGCGCACGCAGTGGGCTCATCAAAAGAAATGAACTCGCGCACAGCGCGAAACGCTCTTCAACAGCGAAGCTGGTCAAGTTTTTCAGCGTGGTTGTTCAGACTCTCCAGCACCCCTCAGCCTGCGATGGCCTGTTCCAAGTCCGCAATCAGATCGTCGACATGCTCCAGCCCCACCGAAAGCCGCAGCAAGTTCTGCGGAGAAACCGGATTGGCCCCTTCCACCGAAGCACGATGCTCGATCAGCGATTCGCAGCCGCCCAGCGACGTGGCGTTGATGAAGAGTCTCACCTTTGCGGCCATCGCCAGTGCCGCCTCGCGGCCGCCATGCAATTCAATGCTCAGCATGCCGCCGAAATCACGCATCTGCCTCGCCGCGATCGCATGGCCGGGATGCATGGGCAGGCCGGGATAGTTCACGCGCTGGACCTCCGGACGTGACGCCAGAAATTCGGCGACACGGCGCGCATTCGCACAATGCAGCGCCATCCGCGCCGACAGCGAGCGGCAGCCGCGCAACGTCAGCCAGGCACTGAACGGCGACAGCGCCGCACCGGTGATGTGCAAGCGGTGCGCCACTCGCGCAAACAACGCGTCGCGCCGCGCAAACACCAGGGCCCCGCCCAGCACGTCGCTATGGCCACCGAAATATTTGGTGGTCGAATGCATCACCACGTCTGCGCCCAACAACAACGGTTGCTGCAGCAGCGGCGTGGCGAAGGTGTTGTCGCACGCAAGCAGCGCGCCGGCGCCGTGCGTGATCTGTGCCAGCTGCGCGATGTCGCAGATCTTCAGGCGCGGGTTCGATGGCGTTTCCGCCCAGACCAGTGCGACTGGTTTGGCGCAGGCAGTGCGAACGCTGTCGAGGTCGGCCATGTCGATGATTTCGACGGCGACCCCGCGTTCCGGCAGGTACTCCGCGCAGAGCAAGCGCAGGCCGGTATAGCAGTCGTCGGGGATCAACATGCGCGCGCCGCACGGCAGCGATTCCAGCAGCGTCGTGATCGCCGCCATACCGGAGGCGAATACCAAAGCATCCGCACCGCCCTCGAGTGCAGTGAGCGCCTCGCGCAGGCGGTCACAGGTCGGATTGCCTTCGCGCTGGTATTCGTAACCGGCGATGCGCGCTCCATCCGCGCCGTGCTGGAAGGTGGTGGCGAGATGGATCGGCGGCGCGACCGCACCGGTGGCTGAATCCGGCGTTTGGCCGGCGTGCACGGCGCGCGTTTCAGGTTTCAACATGGTCAGGCTCCGGTAGGTCGAGTTCGTGCAGCAATGCCGATGGCGTGGCGATGTCGCGATAGTGATGGACGCGCAAGCCGGCGATGCGTGCGCCGTCGACATTCAAAACCTTGTCGTCGATGAACAGTACGGCCTTGGGGATCAGGCCGAGTTTCGCCACGCAACGACTGAAAACCGCTGGGTCAGGCTTGGCGACGCCGAACTCCGCCGAGCAGAACACGCGTCCGGCGAATAGCGGCATCAGCGGCGGACATAGCGTGCCCAGGTGATCGCGGGCCAGCCAACCGTTGTTGCTTAGGATGGCGACGGTTGCGCGCTGCGACACTTGCGTCGCCAATGTCACCATCGCGTCGTCCGCCGTCATTGATGCCGCGCGCGCGTCCAGGCAGTCCACCAACGTCACGGTGGCGCCGAGGCGAAGTGACAATTCATTCGCCTGTTGTTCCGCGTCGTACGAGCCCAGATCCGCGTCCTGCTCCAGTCCGGAGTCGAACAGCGCAGCCATTACATCCGCTTCTGCCGTGTCGTTGCACGCAGCGAGCAGCCGCACGCGTGTCTCATGGTCGTAGTGCACCAGTACGCCATCCAGATCGAACAACACACACGCCAGCGCAGTCATCTGGCGCTTACTTCGCGAAAAGCTTCGCGCGCTGTGGCAATGGTTGTCGCAATCACCGCGTCGTCGTGCGCGCTGGACATGAAGCCGGCCTCGAACGCGGAGGGTGCGAGATAGACGCCGCGGCTGAGCATCGCATGGAAGAAACGATTGAAGACCGCAGTATCGCAGCCGATGGCTTGCGCATAGGTGTCGACTTCCTGGTCGGTAAAGAACACCCCGAACATTCCGCCGACCCGGTTGGTGGTGAGGGCGACACCGGCATCGCGCGCAGCGGCTTCGAGCCCATCGCACAGCGCATGCGTGCGGCGTTCGAGTTCGTCATGAAACCCGGGCGCCTGGATCAACTCCAGCATCGCCAGACCCGCCGCCATCGCGACCGGATTGCCGCTCAACGTACCTGCTTGATAGATCGGACCGCTCGGTGAGATCTGTTCCATCAACCCACGACCACCGCCATACGCGCCGACTGGCATGCCACCACCGATGATCTTGCCGAACGTGCTCAGGTCCGGCGTCACGCCATAGCGCTGTTGGGCGCCACCGAGCGCAACGCGAAAACCGGTCATCACCTCATCGAAGATCAACACCACGCCGTGTCGTGTACACAGTTCGCGCAAATGCTTCAGAAAACCATCGCGCGGCGGCAGGCAATTGGCGTTGCCGACCACCGGCTCGATGATCAAACCGGCAAGGTCATCGCCGCACTCATCGAACAACGCGGTGGCGGCATCGAAATCGTTGTAGGGCAGGGTTAGCGTCAGGTCTGCGAGCGCCTTCGGCACGCCTGGCGAGGTCGGCACGCCGAAGGTCAGCGCACCAGAACCGGCCTTGACCAGGAACGAATCGCCGTGGCCGTGATAACAGCCCTCGAACTTGACGATGCGCGCGCGCCCGGTCGCACCGCGCGCCAGCCTGATCGCCGACAACGTTGCTTCGGTGCCGGAATTCACCATGCGCACCATCTCGCAACCCGGCACCAATCGCGCGATGGTCTCGGCCATCGTCACTTCCAGTGGATTTGGCGTGCCGAAACTCAGGCCGTCGCGCGCGGTGCGGAGGACCGCCTCGAGCACGGCGGGGTGGTTATGACCAACGATCATCGGCCCCCACGAGCCAACGTAATCGATGTAGCGATTGCCATCGACATCGAACAGGTACGCGCCATCCGCACGCTGGGTGAAGAACGGCTCACCGCCGACTGACTTGAAGGCGCGGACCGGCGAATTCACGCCGCCCGGCATCAGGTCTTGCGCGCGGGAAAACAGGGCATGCGAGCGTGAAGTGTCCATAGGTCTCGTGGTCGTCGTTGAGTCGAAGAGTATTCAATGAAACAGTGCGGCGTAGGCGCGTGACGCCGCCGCAGGATCCGGCGCGTCGAACACACCGCTGATAACGGCAATCAAATCCGCGCCCGCGGCGATCACGGCCTTTGCATTGTCAGGCGTGATGCCGCCGATCGCCACGAGTGGCAGTCCGAAGCGTCGTGATTGCTGCAGCAGTTGCAGCGATGCACGAGGTGCGTTGGGTTTCGTCGGCGAGGCAAAGAACGCACCGAACGCGAGGTAATCCGCGCCCGCAGCCGCGGCGACTTCGGCACGTTGCACGCCGTCATAGCAGGAGACACCGATGATCGCGTCGCCTCCCAATGGCACACGGACCGTTTCGATGTGGCCATCGTGTTCGCCGAGATGCACGCCATCGGCGCCAATCGCGTGAGCAATATCGGCGTTGTCGTTGACGATCAATGGCACACCATGGGCGCGACACAAGGCCAGCAGGGCGGATGCTTGCTCGAGTCGCACACTTCGATCGGCGGACTTGTTGCGGTACTGCAGCAGCACCGCGGAACCAAGGACGGCTTCGACACGCGTGATCAGCCGGGAGGTGTCATCCTCGTTGGGCGTAACCAGATACAGGCCGCGACGCGGCCAACGCGCATTCATGCATCGACTTCCGATGTGGGGCGCAGGGTGGGACAATGCCCGCCCGCCAATCCGCGCATTATCCGATGAATGAAGCTGTCGCCGTTGCTGCCGCGTATCGCACTTGGATGTGCGTGGTATGCGGTTTTATCTATGACGAGGCGGCGGGTCTGCCGGAGGAGGGCATCGCGCCCGGGACGCGCTGGGAGGATATTCCGGAAACGTGGACCTGTCCGGATTGCGGCGTGACCAAGGACGATTTTGAGATGATGGAAGTCTGAATCACGGCGGCAGCGGATCGGCGACGTCTTCAGTTGGGACGTTCGGACGCGCCATGCAGTTCGACCAGCCGTTCGCGGAGCGACGCGCCATCCTCGGCGCCCGGATGGATCTGCAGGTATCGCGCCAGATCGTGGCGCGCACCTTGCCGATGACCCAGTTTCAGATACGCTAGGCCACGATCACGCAGTGCTTCGGGTTGATCGGGAGACAGCTTTAGCACCCGATCGGCGCTGCGCGCAGCCCGTTCCCAGTCGTCGGCCTCGGCATAAACCCCATGCAGGTTGCGCAGCATCCGGATCAGGATCGCGCGGTGTGATGCGGGGTTGAGGATCTGCAACAGCGCCGTGTCGTCGGGGATCTCGCCGCCCAGATGCGGCTTGGCGCGCTCGCGCAATTCATCGGCACCCAGCGGGCGGCCGCGATTGAACGGATCCATGACCAGCACGCCATCGTCCACTGGCAAACGCACCAGGAAGTGGCCCGGAAACGACACGCCATCCAGCGGAACGCCAAGACGGCGGGCAACTTCGATCTGCACCATCGCCAGCGAGATCGGATTGCCGAGTCTGCGCTCGAACACTTCGTTCAAATAGCTGTTGCGCGGATCGTAGTAGGCGTCGCTATTGCCCGAGTAACCCAGTTCATCGAACAGATGCTTGTTGATGGCTGCCATCTTCAGCGGCCATGAGTCGATGGCTCCGATCTCGCCACGCAGGCTTTCGGCATGACTTTGCAACAACGTGTCGTAGAGGTCGGCATCGAGCTGCGGATACTCGTCGCGTGCGATCAGCAGGGCGGTCCCGAGCAACGGCAGCGTGTCATCGTGAGCCCCGGCGAGGGTGTTCCACTGCGGCAGCGAGAAGTGATCGCGCATGCACCAAGACTGCGTTTTATTGATCGCGCAATCAAGTCCCTTAGGGCACTGGTGTGACTCCGGGCCCAAGTTGCAGTTCAACACCGTCGCGCAGGTTCAGGCGGGTCGCCTCACCGGCATTGAGTTCAAGCACATAACGCGCCGGCGCCTCGCTCGGATAAGGCGGGCAGCCATTGCCAAGACTGCAGGGCGGGACGTCTCGCTGTTGCGACACAAGCTTGCGCGCGCTGTCGAAATAGAGGATGTCGAGCGGGATCTTGGTGTTCTTCATCCAGTACGCCTGCGGCTCTTCACTATCGTGGACAAAGAGCATCCCGTGACCGGTGTCCATCTGCTCGCGGAACATCAGCCCGCGAGCGCGTTCCTCGTCGTTATCGGCGATTTCAACCTGATAGCGGGCGCCGCCCACCTCGACCCATTGGCCACTGGCTGTTGCGCAGCCGCTCAACAACAACAAGGCCACTAACCACACTCCTAATCGGCGCATCTGGTGGCTCCCCAAAAAAGAAATCTGCTGCTATCATTACCGACCCGGTAGCCGCCGGCGAGCGATCGCCAAACACTGCCGGGATCAGTCCCAAAAGATGTGAACAAGGTGTTGACGGACTTGATTTTGACTGTATAGTGGGCGGCTCGGTGAGGCATAGGCCTCCCGAGTATGGGGTTCGGCGCTGAGGCCAACCCCTGGATCTTTGACAGTGTGCGCAGGTGACTTGTGCGGGCGTCTGGCAAGTGGATGGTTGTCCATTTTGCAGACGTTCGTAACAGAGTCTCCAAACAATTCAAGAAAGCATGCAAATGCAAGTATTCGAGTAGTAAGGAGCTTTGGACGGATTCTGCACTCAAAGAAATGGCCGAGCCCTTCGGGGTGAAGCGCAATACTTAAGTGAAGAGTTTGATCCTGGCTCAGAGTGAACGCTGGCGGCAGGCCTAACACATGCAAGTCGAACGGCAGCACAGAGGAGCTTGCTCCTTGGGTGGCGAGT
>JAYTAY010000335.1:0-7712 GCA_043737255.1 Luteimonas sp. | reverse complement strand
CGATGGAAGCGGGCGCCAAGGCGCTGTATCTATTTCCCACTAAGGCATTGGCCCAGGACCAAGTCGCCGAACTGCTTGAACTCAATGCAGCCGGTGCGCTCGGGTTGCGTGCAGCCACTTTCGATGGCGATACGCCCGGAGATGCACGGCAGGCGATCCGCCTCAATGGCGATATCGTCGTGAGCAATCCCGACATGCTGCACCAGGCGATCCTGCCGCATCACACCAAGTGGGCACAGTTCTTCGAGAACCTGCGCTATGTGGTGATTGATGAAGTCCATACCTATCGCGGCGTATTCGGCTCGCATGTCGCCAATGTCATCCGCCGGCTCAAACGGGTCTGCGCCTTCTATGGCGTGCGACCGCAATTCATCCTGTGCTCCGCGACGATAGGCAACGCAGCCGAGCACGCGCGCGCCCTGATCGAGGATGAGGTCGAGGCGATCCTGGAGAGCGGTGCACCCAGCGGCGACAAGCACATTCTGCTGTGGAATCCACCCGTCGTGAATCCGGATCTCGGGATCCGCGCATCTGCCCGGTCGCAGGCCAACTACATCGCGCGCATCGCGATCAAGTCGGGATTGAAGACCCTGATCTTTTGCCAGTCGCGCTGCATGGTCGAGGTGCTGACCAAATACTTAAAAGAAGTGTTCGATCACGATCCACGCAAACCCAAGCGCATTCGCGCATATCGCGGCGGCTATCTGCCCACCGAGCGGCGCGAGGTCGAGAGGGAAATGCGGGCGGGGAGCATTGACGGGATCGTAAGTACATCCGCACTGGAACTGGGCGTGGACATCGGAAGCCTTGATGTTGTCTTGCTCAACGGGTATCCCGGCAGCATTGCGCAGACGTGGCAGCGGTTCGGTAGGGCGGGTCGCCGCCAGCAGCCCTCGATCGGCGTGCTGGTCGCCAGTTCACAACCGCTGGATCAATACGTCGTGCGCCATCCCGAGTTCTTTGCCAATGCGAGTCCCGAACACGCGCGCATCGAGCCCGACCAACCGTTGATCTTGATGGACCATATCCGCTGCGCCAGCTTCGAGTTGCCCTTTGTTACCGGCGACACGTTCGGGCCGATCGATCCTGCGCCTTGGCTGGAAGTGCTCGCCGAAAGCGATGTCTTGCATCACGAGGTGGACCGCTGGGAGTGGATTGCCGACAGTTATCCAGCGCAAGCAGTCAACCTGCGCTCGGTGGCCGATGGCAACTTTGTCGTGGTCGATCGCACCAACGGACGTCAGACGATCATCGCGGAAGTCGACTATTCGGCGGCGGCGCTTACGCTTTACGAAGGTGCGATCCACATGATCCAGTCCGAGCCATTCCAGGTGGAGCGTCTGGATTGGGAAGGGCGCAAGGCCTATGTGCAGCGCACGCATGTCGACTATTACACCGATGCCATCGACTACACGAAGCTCAAGATTCTCGACGACGCCGAAGGCGCGGCTGCGGGGCAGGGCAGTGCGCATCACGGCGAAGTGCATGTCGTGCGGCGCGTATCCGGCTACAAGAAGATCCGCTTCCACACCCACGAGAACATCGGCTACGGCCCGGTCAATCTGCCCGACCAGGAACTGCATACGACCAGTGTGTGGTGGCAGTTGCCACAGACGGTGCTCGATATCGCGTTCGGCAGTCGGCAGTCGGCACTGGATGGCTTCCTGGCCGCCGCCTACACGCTGCACTTGGTCGCTCAGGTGTCGGTAATGGCCGAAGGACGCGATCTGCAAAAGGCGGTAGGCAGCGGCGATGGCGCGTGGTTTTCCACCGCTGATGGGAGCGGACGCGGGCAGATGCGCACCGCCGAGGGAACCTCACAGGATCCCGATGTATCGCGCGGCTTTACGCCGACGCTTTTTCTCTATGATAACTATCCTGGCGGTGTGGGCTTGTCGCTCCCCTTGTTCGAGCGGCAGGAAGAATTGCGCTTGGCGGCGCTCTCCCTCATTCGCGCCTGCGATTGCCATGGGGGCTGTCCCGCGTGCGTCGGTCCCGTGCTGGCGGCGAAAGAAGATACCCAGATGACGCCAAAAACCCACGCGATCCGGGTGTTGGATTTGCTGGGTGAAAGCGCATGAGTGCGCTCGCCACGCGCTTGGCGGGGCTAAGGCAGCAGGCGGGCAATGTCGGGCTAGCGGCGCCAGTCGTCTCAAACTCCAGCGCGAAACACGACGCGATGATCGTGCAGCTGCGCAAGTTGCTGGATCTTCGGCCCGCACAAACGCCACGGTTCATAGGTCCGGTGGATCGAATGCTCACGGGAGAGGAAATTGCTCCGGGCCTTCGCTATATCGAAGCGTGGACGCCGTGGGAATACAGTGGGGCGCTGGAATTGGAAGGCATTGGCCAGGGGCGCTTCGAGCGCGAGCGAATGTTGGCGTTCGATTTGGAGACGACGGGTCTGGCGGGCGGCACGGGCACGCGCGCTTTTATGATCGGGGCAGCGGACTGGCGCGGAGGTGGTCTGCGATTGCGACAGCTCTACATCACGACACTCGCAGCCGAGAGCGTGATGCTGCGACTGTTTCTGGACTGGATCGAACCGGGCACGGTGCTTGTGAGCTACAACGGCAAGAGCTACGACCGGCCACTGCTGAGCACGCGGCTGCGGCTTGCACGACTACCCGATCCTTTGTTCGGACGAGATCACATCGATCTGCTCCATCCGATGCGCCGGCGCTACAAAAAGATCTGGCCCAACTGTCGGCTTGCCACCGCCGAACGCGAACTATTGGGCGTTATGCGAGAGGACGATCTACCGGGTTCCGAGGCCCCGGGCGCTTGGCTGACCTACTTGCGCGGCGGCTGCGCGGCAAAGCTGCGGCGTGTGGGTCATCACAATGCGCAGGATCTGCGGAGCTTGTGTGGGTTGCTGGATCGGCTCGCAGATGCGCCCGCGCAGATCGGGCCTCCGGCCTTGTAATCCTGTCCAGTGCAACACTTCAACAGCGCACGCCAACCGCCTGATTTGTCTGGAGTCTCCATCCGTGAGATCAAACCCGGCTTCACTGGGGTTGGACTCGCACGCCCTGCGAGGTGTAAATATTTACACCATGATTCAAGAACTGACCACCAGCCAAAACGCCATCCTGGATTACATCCGCCAGCACATGGCGTCCGAAGGATTGCCTCCCACGATCACTGAGATCGCTGTGGCGCTTGGCTTTGCCAGCCCCAACGGGGTGGCCAAGCACCTCCACACATTGGCGGAAAGAGGGCTCATCGAACTCACACCCGGGCGCGCCCGCGGCATCCGGTTGCTCGACCTCCCCAAGCGAGCCGATACCCTGTTCTTGCCACTGGTGGGGCGGGTGGCGGCAGGCATGCCGATCCTGGTTGGCGATCACATCGAACGCGAGATCGCGGTGGATCGGGCGTTGTTCCGGCCACGCCCACGGTATTTGTTGCGCGTCCAGGGCCAGTCGATGATCGACGCCGGCATTCTCGATGGCGATCTGATCGGCGTGCATCCCACACCCGATGCCGAACATGGGCAAATCGTCGTGGCGCGATTGGGCGATGAGGGGATCACCGTCAAACGCCTGCACCGCAAGCGCAATCGGTTGCGGTTGATCTCATGCAACCCGGAGTTCTCGCCGATTGATCCCGATCCCACGGAAGACTTCGCGATCGAAGGCCTGTATTGCGGCTTGATCCGGACGCTCTGATGGGCCAGATCCTCGCCATCGATGAGTTGCTGTCTGCGCGCACCGTATGGCGCGGTGGAGCGGCGACACCGCTAATCGATCCGGAACCGACGGGCCATGCCGCCCTTGATGATGCGCTGCCGCTGGGTGGCTGGCCCAGGCATTCGATCACCGAAATCTTGTTGCCCGCTGATGGCGTGGGCGAGATCGACTTGTTGCTGCCGACACTTTCCCGGCTCACACAAGCAGGCAAGAAAGTGGTGTTGGTGGGCTGTCCCTACATTGCCTACGCACCGGGTTGGCGCTCGCGCGGCATAGATCTGAGGCATGTCCACCTGATCGAAGCCGACGCGAAACAGGCGGTCTGGGCGTTCGAGCAATGCCTGCGCTCGGGCGCATGTGCGGCGGTGGTGGGATGGCCCCAGCGCATTGACCAGCACGCGCTGCGACGTTTGCAGTGCGCGGCCGACAGTGGGCAGTCGCTGGGCTTTGTGCTGCGCGACAAGCGCCACGCGGACAATGCATCACCCGCGCCACTGCGTCTGGAAATCTCGATCGATCGCCACGTGTGCGTGCGCAAGTGCCGGGGCGGTCCACCGCCGCCGGGATCCTTTCCACTGCCCATCTTTCATTGATGCGGAAACGCCATGCTTTGGGCTTGCATCTTCCTCCCGCATTTGGGGATCGACAGCGTCCTTCGACGTCACCCCGCGCCTGACGAACCGCTGGCACTGATCGGCGGGTCGGCGCAACGCCGCGAACTCGTTGCCATCAACGCCGCGGCCGGTGCACAAGGCCTGCGACCCGGGCAGCGCCTTACCGCGGCGCAAGCGATCTGTCCCAAGTTCGCAATGCTCGATCACGACGACTCCGAAGACGCTCGGTGGCAATGCTTCCTTGCGGCTTGGGCCTATCGTTTCAGCTCGCAGGTATGGGCGGGCGGGCCGCGCGCGATCGTGCTTGAAGTTGCAGGAAGCTTCTCTCTGATCGGCCAGTGGCCGCAGCTACAAGCGCAGCTGCGGCAGGACCTCACGGCGCTTGGCTTTCGCCATCGCATCGCGCTCGCACCCACCGCGTTAGGCGCACGCATCCTGGCCGGTGTGGAGGATGGGATCGCGGTGCTGCAGCACGAGCATTTGCGCACCACGCTGGGGCGCGTGCCTGTGCGCCGCGCCTGCCTGCCGGATGACGCGGGCGAACGCTTGCACAAGATGGGCGTGCGTCATTTACGCCAGCTATTTGAATTGCCCCGCGACGGCCTCCGGCGGCGCTTTGGGCAAGAGCTGCTGGATGCGTTGGATCGGATGCGGGGCGATGCACCGGAACTGTTGGCGTTCTATCGCCCGCCGGATCAGTTCGATATACGTATTGAGCTCGCCTATGAGGTCGAGTATCACCAGGCGCTTCTGTTTCCCGTGCGGCGCATGACCGCCGATCTTGCGGCCTATCTGGCGGGGCGCGATGGCGGCGTCCAGCAGTTCTCGCTGTTTCTGGAACACGAGGATCTCCCGCCCACCGAAGTGCAGGTGGGCTTGCTGTCGGCCGAGCGCGATGCGGGGATGTTGTTTGAACTCACGAAGGGACGGCTCGAACGTGCAGAGATCCCCAAGGCGATCGTGGCGTTGCGATTAGTGGCCAACGAACTGCCTGCGTTCGTGCCGGCAGGGCGCGACCTGTTCGACGAGCGACCGGAACAGGCGGTGCCTTGGGAACAATTGCGCGAACGCCTGCGCGCGCGTTTGGGACAAGACGCCGTCTACCAAGTGGCGCCCGGCAACGATCCGCGACCTGAGCGCGCATGGCGGCGCTGCTCGGGCACGCAGTTCGGCGAGGAACTGGATCGACCGCCGCGACCGACGTGGTTGCTGCCGCGTCCTATCCCGCTTCGCGATCACGACCTCACCATCTTGGCCGGTCCCGAACGATTGGAAACGGGTTGGTGGGATGGCGAGGATGCCAGGCGCGATTACTACATTCTCAAAACCTCACAAGGACAACACGCATGGGCCTTTACCCCCGCGGGCGAGCAAGACCACTGGATGCTCCACGGATGGTTCGCGTAGCCCCCGACTACGCCGAGCTCCACTGCCTCAGTGATTTCAGTTTTCATCGCGGCGCAGCGAGCGCGCAGCAACTGTTTGAACGCGCAAAGGCTTGCGGCTATACGGCGCTGGCCATTACCGACGAGTGTTCGATGGCGGGCATCGTGCGTGCGCACGAAGCATCGAAGAAAACAGGATTGAAACTCATTGTCGGCAGCGAGGTGAGTCTTGCGGACGGACCAAAAATTGTGCTCCTAGCCCAGCACAAGGCCGGCTACCAGGCGCTGTGCCGACTGATCAATACGGGCAGGCGCGCCGCCGTCAAGGGCGACTATTACCTCACGCGCGCGGACGTGGTTGAAGCCGGGCCTGGACTGCTGGTGCTGTGGCTGCCCGGTTCGACGATCAATACCGAGCACGCGGGGTGGCTGAAAAGCGTGTTTCCTGATCGGATGTGGCTTGTCGTCGAACTGCACCGGGATCGCAATGACGGCAAACGCTTGCTCGCGCTAGAGCAGGCGGCGCGCAGCCTGGACATTCCGATGGTGGCGACCGGCGACGTGCACATGGATATCCGGCGGCGCCGGATGCTGCAGGACGTGCTCACCGCAACACGCCATAACCTGACGGTGGCCGATGCCGGCGCACACCTGTTTCGCAACGGCGAGCGTCATTTGCGTGCGCGCCATGCGCTGGCCGGCCTCTATTCAGACGAACTAATGGCCGAGTCGGTGCGGATCGCCGAACTGTGCCAGTTTTCGCTGGACGAACTGAAATATCGCTATCCCGCCGAGATCGTGCCCGCGGGCTACACGCCCGCGAGCTGGCTACGGCATCTCACCGAAGAAGGCATTCGCTGGCGCTGGCCCGAAGGGATTACAGAGAAGGTGCGCGGGCAGATCGAACACGAGCTGGAGCTCATTCGCGCGCTGGACTATGAGGCTTACTTCCTCACCGTCCACGACATCGTGCGCTACGCCAGAAGCCGCGACATTCTGTGCCAAGGGCGCGGATCCGCGGCCAATTCTGCCGTGTGCTTTGCGCTGGGTGTCACGGAAGTCGATCCGCTCCGGATGAACATGCTGATGGAACGCTTCATCAGCAAGGAGCGCAACGAGCCGCCCGACATCGATATCGACTTCGAGCATGAGCGACGCGAAGAAGTTATCCAGTACGTCTATGCTCGCTATGGCCGGGAACGCGCTGCGCTCACTGCCGTAGTCATCTGCTACCGCGCCAAGAGCGCGATCCGCGATGTCTCTAAAGCACTGGGCTTGCCGACGGACCAAGTGGACGCGCTCTCCAGCTGCGTTGGCTGGTGGAGCGGCGAAGCAGACATCGATGAGAAGTTGCTGGAGGCAGGCTTCGACCCGACCACACCAATTATTCGCCGCGTGGTCTCGCTTACCGCGCAACTTATGGATCACCCGCGCCATCTCTCGCAGCATGTCGGCGGCTTTGTCATATCCGACGAACCGCTGTGGTCGTTGGTGCCGGTCGAAAACGCGGCGATGGAAGACCGCACCATCATCCAATGGGATAAAGACGATCTCGACAGTCTCGGATTGCTGAAAGTCGACTGCCTTGCCTTGGGCATGCTGACCTGTATCCGCAAGGCTTTGGCACTGGTCAAGCAACATCGTGGACAGGATTTGTCACCAGCAACCATCCCCGCCGAAGATCCCGAGACATACGAAATGATCGGACGTGCCGATACGGTTGGTGTGTTCCAGATCGAGTCTCGCGCGCAGATGTCATTCCTGCCGCGCATGAAGCCGAAGTGCTTTTACGACTTGGTTATCGAGGTTGCGATCATCCGACCAGGCCCCATCCAGGGAAAGATGGTTCATCCCTTTCTTCGGCGTCGGCAGGGCAAGGAGGTAGCGACGTATCCGAACGATCAGATCCGCGAAATCTACGAGCGCACGCTTGGGGTGCCGCTGTTCCAGGAACAGGTGATGCGCGTAGCGATGGTGGCAGGTGGCTACAACGCTGGGGAGGCCGATCAACTCAGACGCTC
>JAYTAY010000334.1:0-3319 GCA_043737255.1 Luteimonas sp. | reverse complement strand
CTCGACGCCATCGTCTGGTTCACCAGCCAACCGCGACCCATAAAAGTAGTCGATGTCATGGTCATCGGAGTCCAGCAGGTTCAACACATCCAGATGCAGGCCGACGTTGGCCCACTCCTTGCCAACGCGCAGATTGACGATCGTCGAACCGTCGGAGCGGACGCTGCCGTCCTCGATCAGCGGATATTTGCCGAAATGGCGCACGCGCAACGTGCCGTAAACGCCTTTCAACAGCCGGCCGCTGTCGAGTTTCGCGGTCAGTCCTGCGCTGATCACCAGCGGAATCGAGCCCGGGATTTCATTGCCCGCGGGATCGTCGTCGGTCAGTTCCGAGCGCGTGTAAGACGCTTCGATGTCGCCCTCGAAATACCGGTTGCCGAACCAGTACACGCCGACTTCCACACCATCGCGCCGGCTCGGCCGCGTGGCTTCGGTGGTGCCGGCGTCGCCGACGAACAGCAGTTCCGAGTCCAGGTCGAGCCGCCATACCGCGGCGGTCGCGTGCACGCGGTCGCTGAAGTACAAGCGCGTGCCAAGTTCATAGCCCTCCGAATCCACCAGCGGATCGACCGGAGCCAGCGGATCACCCGACACCGGATCGATGCGGATGGTGGTGCCGCGCGCGTCGTTGGAATGGAAGCCTTGGCCGTAGCTGCCGTAAAACTCCATCGCCGCCGACGGTTTCCACGCCAGGCTGGCCTTGACCGAAGTCGCATTGTCATCGGCTTGGCCGGCATTGACCGGCAGCGAACGCGCATCGACATCGAAGTCGTAGCGATCGTGGCGCACGCCGGCGTAACCGCGCCACTGCTCGTTGAAACGGAATTCGTTGGCGACGAACACGCCAAGGCTGCCTTCCTCGACCCCGTCCTCGCGCACCGTGGACAGCGGTTGCCGGGCACGGGTCTTGAACAGACCGACCGTGTCGATGTCATCGAAGCGACCTTCGGCGCCGACCCGCCAGCGGCTGCGGCCGACATCCCATTGCTGCGAGAGCGTGAAGCCGTAGATGCGGCGCTCGTCGACTTGCCGGAACTGGTCGCCGTTGTCGGGATCGTCGAGGAAATAGGTGAAGTTGGAGAACAGGCTCATTTCGGAATCGATCGCATACGCGCTGGCGGAAAAATCGCCACCGAACGCCGGGCCTCGCCAGTTGGCCGACAGGCTGGTGCGCGAGGACTGGCCGCCCAGCGTGATGTCGAGTGAGCCAAGCTCGTCGATCAATCCCTGGTTCACTGCGCGCTGCGGGATCTGGTCGGGCGAATTCCATTTGTTGTCGTAACCCAGCAGCGTGATGCCACCGCGGCCGCCGCCGATGTCCATGCTGTATTTCAGCAGCCCGTTGAACTTGCGCACGTCTTCATCGATGTTGGTCCATGGCCCGTCGTTGCGTTGCACTTCGGTGCCGAACAGGAACGTGCCGCTCTTGCCAGTCTCGATTGAATCCACCACTACGCCGCGCAAATGACCTTCCTCGCCGACGGCGATTTCAGCGACACCTTCAGTCAGCCGGTCGGCAATCCGGAACCGCGCCGAACCCGCCGACGAGAAGTCGCCGACATCGGCGTAGTAGGTGCCCTTGCGGTACTGCAGTTCCTCGACCGCCTCGGGAATCAGGAAGTTGAGATCGGTGTAGCCCTGCCCGTGGCCATGGGTGCGCATGTTGACCGGCATGCCGTCGACGAACGTGGCGAAATCGGTGCCGTGGTCGAGATTGAAGCCGCGCAGGAAGTATTGATTGGCCTTGCCGCTGCCCGAATGCTGGGTAGCGACCAGGCCGGGCACAAATTGGAGCAGGTCGCCGCTGCGCAGGAATGGGCGCGCGGCGATTTCGGACTGACTGACCGAACCTTCGGATGCGGAGATCGCCTCACCAACCAGACTCTGGCGACGGCCGATGACGGTGATGGTGTCGAGGCGGACGGCATCGGTTTCGACCTCAGTGGCAGCGGTTGAATTCGCAGAACCAGCAGGCGTCCGCGGACGTTCCTGCGCGGCTGCGGGAAGTGCCAGCAGCCCCAGCAGCACGCTGGCGGCAAGCGGCGCGGAGCATGGCGGCCCGGCGTCGCGAAGACATGGCTTTGACCACGTCCGAACGTATTGATGAAAGAATTGCATGGAAGATCTCCTGACCCGGCGCTTTGAGACGCCAGGCTCGATATGGATTTGGTTGCCGGATGCATCGAGCTGCACCAGCAGCGTTCACGCTGCGCGCAGCACTGACGCAGGCGTCGCGCACAAGGGCACGCCTGCAAGGATTGCGGGGCTAACGCTATCGAGGGGGCCGTTCGCCCGGGACACAGGAACGGGATGCACAGGGACTCGACGTGATCGCCAACGAACTCCGCCCATAGAGGGGTGCGAACAGTGTCGGCGTGACCAAGACGGCCGGTGAAAAACCATCGTGATCGTGCTTGCCAGTGCGCTGCGCTGCCGACGTCGGCGCGTCGCCCTGGTCGGCTACATACACCACATCGCGCACATCGCTGTTGTGGTGGTGCGGTGTCGCTGAACGGTGGGCTTCGGCATGTGCATCGAGGCGGGACGCTTGCGGATTGTTGTCGTGGCGCAGGGCGACCTGCGCCGGGTGCCGGCCATGCGCAATGTCCAGCACCCGCTGCAATGGGTAGTGTTCGGTCACGGCCTCGCGCGACGAACCTGCATCAGTGCTCGCGGTCTGCGTTTCCATGGAGCCGGTCGCCGCCAGATGGTAATGCGCGGCATTCCACACCCGTTCCACCGAGGCGGAGATCGCCTGTGCGGGCAGCGCTACGACGATCAGCAGGGACACGAACAGCCTGAACGCGGCTCCGACACGGTGAGCGGCCGTGGGCGTAGCCAAGCTGGACAGTGTCGAGCGGTGCGTCATTTTCTGGCAGTCCTGACGGCAAGAAGTCGCTGCGACTCGGCGCGAGATATATCGTCGACCAGGTGACTATGTCGTCAACGTCACCTGCGGATGCGGGGCATGTCTATTTTTTCGACATGCGCGGTCGGCTCTTCGCCCCCCAAGGGACTTCCTTCGGGGCGTAGGAACGGCTTCAGCCGCGGGATCTTGCAACGTCGCAAAGGAGATCAAAAGCTCGCGGGTGAAAGTGCTTCTACGAAGAGCGATGGAACAACGATTGCACGTCGCAGGGTGGGCTGTAGCCCACCGCTCTTCGTCCGCCGCACCGCGAATGCTTTTTTGAACGAAAACGCACGCTTTCCTGGCGTCGGCTTACGCGGCCAGATACGAAACCAATCCGCAGGCACCGTCTGATCCCGAGCCCGCATGCGCAGCGCATCAACCGTTCGCGCATCAATACCGGCAGTGGCC
>JAYTAY010000333.1:0-7719 GCA_043737255.1 Luteimonas sp. | reverse complement strand
TGATCCAGGTCACGCGTTTCGTGCTCGAGTTCACGCCGCTGGGCACCTTTGGCCTGATCGCGGGCCTGGTCGGCGCCTACGGTTTCGAGAAACTGCTGCCGTTGGGTACGTTTGTGATCGCGTTGTATGTGGCCTGCGCGGTGCACATCGTAGTGGTCTATGGCGGGCTGCTGCTTGCGCACGGGCTCAATCCGCTGAAATTCCTGCGTGGCGCCGCGCCTGCGATGCAGGTCGCCTTTGTCACTTCCTCCAGTTTCGCGGCGATGCCGGTCTCGCTGCGCGCGTCGACCCACAATCATGGCGTCGACCGCGACTACGCGGCCTTCGCCGTGCCGCTGGGCGCAAGCATCAAGATGGATGGCTGCGGCGCGATCTATCCGGCACTGGCGGCGGTGTTCATCGCGCAGTACACCGGTACTGAACTGTCGCTGGCGCAGTACGGGATCATCATCCTTGCATCGGTGCTGGGCAGCTTCGGTACCGCCGGTGTGCCCGGCACGGCCGTGATCATGGCGACCGTGGTGCTGAGCGCCGCCGGCCTGCCGCTGGAAGCCATCGGCTATCTCTACGCGATCGATCGCATCCTCGACATGATGCGCACCATGACCAACGTCACCGGACAGATGCTGGTGCCGGTGCTGGTGGCGAAGGAAACCGGATTGCTGGATCGTGAGGTGTACGAAACGGCGTCGACCAATGTCGGCATCGTCGAGGTTGAGCAGTCCGAGTTGCGCAAAGCGGCGATATGAGTGAGCGAGGCAGTTCGATGTAGGAGGGGCTTCAGCCCCGACACTGCTGGTTTACAAGCGTCAGGGCTGAAGCCCCTTCTGCAGTGCTGCCGCAGCTACTGGGCGGACTGACTTGTCGGCATGATCATACGTGGCTGTGCCAGCTTCGCCGCCAACAACGCCGCCGGAATCGGCAGCAACAAACCCAGTCCCGACATCCACAACGGATGCCCCGGCATTTGCAGGATCATGCCGATCACTCCCGACATGACGACGGCTGCAACGATCACCGCTGCAATCCGCGGATGCTGCCTCGCGATCTTCGCGGCGACCCAGCCACCGGAGAATGCACCGACCACCCACGCCACCAGCACGATCGCCTTGGCGGCGGCCGGCATCGCCATCATGATGTTCGCCATGTCTTCGGCGAGCATCGGATTGAGTCCGGCGGGCGGTGGATGGAGAGTATGTCCAAGCGCCTCGATCGCCATGATCACCACGAACATCGTCGCCAGGCCCGCGATGACTCCAAGAATCGTCCGCCCCATCGTCATTCCCGATCCGTGTTGTGCAAGCCGCAGCATCGCGCCGTACGTCTACGATCGCAAGTGACGGGCTGCGCCATAATTGTTCGCAATAGCGGGTCGCCGGTTCGCACAGACGATCCACCGTCGACGCGGTCGCGCGACGCCGACGATTGCATCGAATCTCGATCCACCACAGGAGTCTCCGCATGAGCGGACAGCAACGTGAACTCAATTTCCGCTTCATGGCAGAACCCGCCGACGTCAACTACGGCGGCAAAGTCCACGGCGGCGTGGTGATGAAGTGGATCGACCAGGTTGGTTATGCCGCAGCGGTTGGCTGGAGCGGACGCTACTGCGTCACGGTGGCCGTCGGTGGCATCCGTTTTGTGGCCCCGGTGCGGATTGGAGACCTGGTCACCGTTGCGGCCACGCTCGTGCACACCGGCACCAGCAGCATGCATTTCTCGGTCGACGTGCGCGCACGCAATCCCGGGTTCGATGGCAAGCCGGGCGACGAACGCCTTTGCACGCACTGCGTGATCGTGTTTGTCGCGCTGGACGGCGTGGAGGGCAAGCCGACCGCGGTGCCGGCGTGGAATCCGCAGAACGATGAAGACAAGCGGCTGGCCGAATACGCGCAGAAAGTGATGGAGCTCAGCAAGGGCATCGAAGAGACCGTGGCCCGCTATCGGGACGCGTAGCTGCGGACGCGTTGTGCGCGCGTGCCGTGAGTGGCGCTGGCGCAGCTGCTCTTTTTGGATCACAGGTAGCGGAGAAAGCTCAGATCTGTAAACAAGGCGTGGACTCCATAAGTCGCTCTCGATGTCATGGCCTTGGACCAACCCGCCACACGTTGGAAACGTAGATGGCCGAGCGCTGCCACATCGAAAACCTCCATGCACAGCAACCGCCACCCACTGGCCGTCGGAATCGCCATCACTGCGAGCGGTATCGTCACGTCAGCATGGGCGCAGACGACACCCGCCGTGAGTGCCGCCGATCGCACGACCATATACAAGGCCGCCGGCGCCGTGCAGCGCGTTGGCATGCGGCGCGAGTACGAAGGCAAACCCTGTCGCCGGAACTGATGGCCGCGATCCCCGTTGCCGGATGCAAAAAGGCCGCCCTGCAGGCGGCCTTTGCTTGGTGGTGCGGGTGCAGTGTTGATTACATCGCGACGCGGCGTGCCTGCATGAACTTGCCGCTCCAGTAGCCGGTGGTCAGGCTCGATACCGTGACGTCGCGGCCGGTGCGCGGCGCATGCACGAAGTTGCCTTGACCGACATAGATACCGACATGGTCGACGTGGCCCCGCTTGCCGAAGAACACCAGGTCGCCTTCGTTCAACGCGGCGCGATCACTGATCAGCTGGCCGTTGTCGGCCATGTCGCGCGACAAGCGCGGCAGTTCGATGCCCAGGGCGGTGCGGAACACGTAGCCGACCAGGCCACTGCAGTCGAAACCACCATCGGGCGAGGTGCCGCCCCAGCGGTACGGCGTGCCCAGCAGGGCAAGGGCGCGCTTGAGCACGGTCTGGATCTTGCCGCCCTTCGGTTCCGCCGTCGCATCCTGCGGCAGGGCCGTGGCGAAGGCGGACAGGTCGCCGGCCATCATTGCGCCGCGATTGGGGAGGGGGGAGGCGTCGGTCGAGGCGAGTCCCGGAGTCAATTGCGCCAGGACGGCGGCATTGCTGGCGGTGGTGGTGACGACCGGGTTCTGGTCGGCCAATGCAGGCAGCGAAGCGGCGAAGAGCGCCGCGGCGCAAAGAAAACGGAGAGCGCGGAGTGGATTTGCGGTGTGGCCGAGGCCGGAATCTAGGGTCGTCACGCGCTCTTCACTGTTTTTAACCAGAGCCGAGTCTGCCCGAGGTAGCCTGCCAAAGGGTTCAAAAACCGTTAAAAATTCGTGAAGAAAGAGTCCCTCCTTCACAAATCCATCATCTCAGAACCCGTTTTGCCCCGCTGTAGTGGTCGCGCCAGTAGCGATTGTCGAGGTGGTCGAGGCGCACCGTGCCCCCGGTGCTGGGCGCATGGACGAAGCGGCCCTCACCGACATAGATCCCGACGTGACTGACGCTTCCGCTGCTGCCGAAGAACACCAGGTCACCCGACGTGAGCCGTTCGGGGGCGATGCGCGGGCCCTGCCAGTCCGCCAGTTCCCGCGAGCTGCGCGGCAGGCGCAGGTCAAGCATGTCGCGGTAGACGTAGTTGACCAGCCCGCTGCAGTCGAAGCCGCCCTCGGGCGTGTTGCCGCCGTAGCGGTAGGGCGTGCCGACCAGGCTGATCGCCCGCATCAGCACCGCGTTGGCCGCGGCCGGATCCTGCGGGGCAACCAGTGTCCATTCGCGCTGCGGAACGACGGTTGTGCGGGGTGGGGTCGGGCGCACGTCATCGCGTCCGCAGCCAGCCAGTAACGCGATGACGATGACGATGACACTGCCGGCCTTCGCTGGCGCGCATGTACGACTGTCCGGATAATGCGAACCCTTCATGCGGCCGAGTGTACCGATCCGGTACGGCCGATCCAGCTTCCCTTGCAGTCGCCGCGGTCTGGCGCACATCACCCGAGCCACCTATGAAAATCGAAAAAGATTGCGTCGTCCGTTTCCATTACACGGTGTCCGAAGCCGGCGTGGCAGAAGGCGGACAGGATCCGCTGGAAACCTCAAAGGAGCGTGACCCGCTGGCGATCCTGTTCGGCCGCGGCAACATCATCCCCGGCCTGGAAACCGCAATGGAAGGCCGCGAGGCCGGCGACAGCTTCGGCGCCGATGTCACGGCCGTGAATGCATACGGCGAACGCCGTGATGGCCTGAGCCAGCGCGTACCCAAGAAGCATTTCGGCGCGCAGAAACTCGAGCCGGGCATGCAGATCGTGCTCAACACCAATTTCGGTCCGCGCGCGGTGACCGTGCAGAAGGTTGGTCTGAGCGTGGTCGATGTCGATCTCAACCATCCGATGGCGGGCAAGGACCTGCATTTCGATGTGGAGATCGTGGAAGTGCGGGAGGCCAGCCGGGAAGAGCTGGAGCACGGGCATGTGCATGGCGAGGGTGGTCATGCGCACTGATCTTTATTTTTGCCGTCATCCCGGCGAAAGCCGGGACCCATTTTGACTTTGGCTCTGTAGGCTTTGCGTTTCAATGCCTAGCAAAGGCAAGAGCAAGATGGAGGACCAGATTCGCTGTTGAAAGCCGCAGGGATGACGAGAAAAAGCCACGGCCCATACAAGCGGGCCGTTTTCATATCGCGACCATGGCGATGACCTGGTCCAGGTTGCAGTCGTCTTCGGAAACGCGAATGATCAGGCTTCCATCGCGGGGAGGCGTGGGCATGACTGAAGACATCCGTCTGGCGCCGGTAGCGGCCAGTGAACGCATCGAGACGATGGACGTCCTGCGTGGCTTCGCGCTGATTGGCATCCTGCTGATGAACATCGAGGCCTTCGTCGGACCGATGATGGAAGCGTTGACCGGCGTCAATCCTCGTTTCAGCGGTGCCGATCGCTGGGTCGATGCGGCGATCTACGTCTTGGTACAAGGCAAATTCATTACTCTGTTCTCGTTGCTGTTCGGCATGGGGTTTGCGGTCATGCTCGAACGCGCGCAAACGCGCGGCAGCAGCGGCGCATGGCTGTACGCCCGGCGGTTGCTGGCGCTGATCGGCATCGGGCTGGTGCATGCCATCCTGATATGGTCGGGCGACATCCTGCTGACGTACGCGTTGGTCGGCTTCCTGCTGTTGCTGTTCTTCCGCCGCACGCCAGTGTCGCGGCTGCCGAAGTGGGGCGTCGCGTTGTACCTGTTGCCCTTGCTGCTGACCTGGCTATGGGCCGTGTCCTCGCTGCTGGCGCAGCAGGATCCGCAGGCTGTGGCCGAGATGCAGAAGGCCATGACCGGGCAGGGTCAGCAGATGACTGCCCTGTCCGAGGCGCAACGGCTGGCCTACGGCTCCGGCACCTTCATGCAGGCAGTGGCCCAGCGCTCCGACGATACCGGCACGATGCTCGGCTTCCTTGTCTTTTTCGGCCCGGCGGTATTGGGCATGTTCCTGTTCGGCGCCTGGTTCGTGCGCAGTGGCGTGATTCGCGATCCCGGCGCGCACCTGCCGCTGTTCCGGCGCTTGCTGACACTCGGTTTTGCAGTCGGGCTACCGTTGATGCTGTGGTCGACGTGGACGCATCCGACCATGAGTTTTTCCAAGATCAGTCTTGGCAGCGCCGCGGCGCAGAGCGCGGCCCAGCTGGCGAATGGCCTCATGTGTTTCGGTTATTTCGCCGGCATCGTGCTGTTGATGCAGCAACGGGCGTGGTCGCAACGCCTGCGCTGGCTCGCGCCCGCGGGCCGCATGGCGCTGACCAACTACCTGTTGCAGTCGGTGATCTGCACCCTGGTCTTCTACAATTATGGGCTCGGCTACTTCGAACAACTGCCGCGCGCTTGGCAGCCGCTATTCGTGATCGCGGTGTTCGCGCTGCAGGTAGTCTTCAGTCGCTGGTGGCTGTCAAAGTTCCGCTATGGCCCGGTCGAGTGGCTGTGGCGCTGGCTGACCTATCTGCAGCGTCCGTCGATGCGACTCGCGCCGGCCTGACCGGATCGGACATGACGTCATTGGGTGGAGTGACTTCCGGCCCGCGAGTACGCCCGTTGCCGCATGCGCTAATCCCGGCAGGTCATCGGGGATGTGAAACATGCACGCAACAGCGATTGGCGTAGACAGCCCGCCACTGCCAGTTGCGATTGGACCCATCGCAATCCAGGAGCGAATCCAGACGCTCGATGTGATCCGCGGGTTCGCACTGCTCGGCATCCTGCTGATGAATGTCGAATTTTTCAGCCGTCCGCTCAGCGATCTGGGCGCGGGCATGCCGGCGACGTTGACCGGACTCGACCACGCGGCCGCCTGGCTGATCCATACCTTCGTCCGCGGCAAGTTCTGGACGATGTTCTCGATGCTGTTCGGCATGGGCTTCGCGGTGATGTTGACCCGCGCCCACGGCGCCAACCGTGCATTCCTGTGGCCCTACGTGCGGCGGACGCTGGCCCTGGCCGTATTCGGTGTGTTGCACGGCATCCTGATCTGGAATGGCGACATCCTGCTGGCATACGCCACCTCTGCCATGGTGCTGTTGCTGACCTTGTTCGGCCGGTTCTGGCAAGGCCTGTTGATTGCCGCGGTGCTGGCAGCGATCGGATTTGCGTTCAAGGCGCAGGCGGCGGGTGGCTTCGTCATGTTGCTGGCCATCGCCGGGATGACGGCGGTGTATTTGCGTAGCGAACGCAGTGTGCGTGTGTTCGGAAGACAATGGCCGCTGTTGAGTCTCGGATGGGTCGTCTTCGCCTTGCTGATGGTGGTGGGTGGCGGAATCGGCATTGCGATGGCAGGTGCACAGAAGGCCGGCGGCTTGGTGTTTGGCGGGGTGGTGTTCGCAGTGCTGGCCTGGCTGTCGAACCGCTACCGCAATCCACCGGAAAAGCGCACGGTGCGCGCCGGCGCCACGTTGTATCTCGCGCCGTTCCTCGCGATGACCATCGGCGCGGCGATGACCTTGATGACGCCTCCCGAGCACAAGCCGAAAGACACCGCGGAACAGACCCAGAAGATCGAAAAACGTCGCGCGGAACATGAAAAGGAGGTCGCGACCGAAACCCGCGTGATGCGCACCGGCATCTATGTCGAAGCGGTGCAGCTACGCAGCAGGCTCTATCTGAGCGACTACGTGGACAACGGCATTTTCCCGGCGATGGTGCTGGGCCTGTTCCTGGTCGGCGCGTGGTTCGTGCAATCGGGCGCGATCGTGCGGCCGCATGAACATCTTGGCCTGTTCCGAAAACTTGCCGGCATTGCGTTGCCGGTCGGCCTCGTGCTGGCGGTGACCAGCAGCCTCATCGCAACCCATCATGTGCGCGGGCAAAACGATGACCAGTGGCAACTGGCCATGGGCTTGCAGATGCTTGGCAACCTGCCGATATCGCTGGGCTACATCGCGGTGATCGTGCTGCTGATGCAGAAGACCACTTGGCGCCGCGTGTTGTCATGGCTGGCGCCGGCCGGTCGCATGGCACTGACCAATTATCTGGGCGCATCGGTCATCGGCACCTTGTTCTTCTACGGTTATGGAATGGGACACTGGGGCATGGGCCGTGCCGCGCAGGTCGTGTTCGTGTTCGTGGTGTTCGCGATTCAGATCCTGTTGAGCTTCTGGTGGTTGTCGCAATTCCGTTACGGCCCGGTGGAATGGTTGTGGCGCTGGTTCACCTATTTGCGCCGGCCGCAGATGCGGCTTGCCGTGGGATCGCAGGCAAGAACCGTTTGAAAAGTTTTGTAGGAGCGCACCTGGGCGCGATGTGGCCTTACCGGTAATGCCCATCGCGTCCAGGTGCGCTCCTACAAAACTTTTAAAACGGTTCTTGCCTGCGATCCCACGGCAAGCCGCATCTGCGGCCGGCGCAAATAGGTGAACCA
>JAYTAY010000332.1:0-7719 GCA_043737255.1 Luteimonas sp. | reverse complement strand
TGCCTGTCTCTGCGCGAGCGGCGCCGTACCGGAATTCCAACCTCACATTCTAGCTGTCCGTTGCGACAGCCCAGCAGGAGTTTGCATGGCCAGCTATGGCTTGAACGACGTCAAGAACGGCTTGAAGATCCTCGTCAACAACGATCCGTGCGTCATCACCGAGACCGAGTACGTCAAGCCGGGCAAGGGCCAGGCGTTCACCCGACTGAAGTATCGGTCGATCAAGTCCGGCCGCGTCGTCGAACTGACGATGAAGGCGACCGACAACCTCGAAGCCGCCGATGTCGTCGATACCGACATGCAGTATCTCTACAGCGACGGCGAGTTCTGGCACTTCATGAATCCGGAGAGCTTCGAGCAGGTGCAGGCAACCAAGGCCGGCGTCGGCGACGCTGCCAAGTACCTGAAGGGTGAGGAGGATTGCATGGTGACGTTGTGGAACGGCACGCCGATCGCGGTGCAGCCGCCGAACTTCGTCGAGTTGAAGATCACCGAAACCGATCCGGGCGTGCGTGGCGACACGTCGGGTGGCGGTGGCAAGCCGGCGACGCTGGAAACCGGTGCAGTGGTTCGCGTGCCATTGTTCGTCAGCCAGGACGAGATCATCAAGGTGGATACACGTTCAGGTGAGTATGTTTCGCGCGTCAAATGATTGATCGATTGGTACACATCACTTGCTTGGTTTATGTGGACGTCATCCCCGCGAAGGCGGGGACCCAGCGACTTTGCTGTTGATCTCAATTTTTGAAGCCAGAGGCACTGGTTTGACCAGCTTTGCTGTTAAGAAGCGCTTCCGCCTACGCGGAGTTTTCACAGCCGCATGGCTGGTCATGACGAACGAGGGCGAATGACAAACGATACGCAAGTCGAAACCTGCGACCTCCTCATCGAAGCTGGCTTCGTCATCCCCATCGAACCACACGCTGTGGTGCTCGAAAACCATGCCGTCGCCGTCCGCGATGGCGTCATCGTTGCCATCCTCCCGATTGCCGATGCACGCACACGCTTCGACGCCACCGAAACCGTCTCGCGTCCAGATGCCGCACTCGTGCCTGGTCTGGTCAACGCCCACGTTCACAACCCGATGACGCTGATGCGCGGCGTTGCCGACGACCTGCCGCTGAAACAGTGGTTACAGGGTCACATCTGGCCGATCGAAGCCGCGGTGATCGGGCCGGAATTCGTCGCTGATGGCATCACGCTGGCCATTGCCGAGATGCTGCGCGGCGGCACCACCTGCTGCAACGAGAACTACTTCTTTCCCGACGTGCAGGCGGCGACCTACAAGCGCCAAGGCTTCCGCGCGCGAATCGGCCTGCCGGTCATCGATTTCCCGACCGCGTGGGCCGCATCGGACGACGAATACTTCGATCGCGCGGCCGAAGTACATGATCAGTGGCGCGGCGATGCGCTGATCGCAACCGCCTTCGCGCCGCACGCGCCGTACACGGTGTCCGATGCCAATTTCGAGCGGATCCGCATGCTTGCCGATCAACTCGACATCCCGGTGCACCTGCACACCCACGAGACCGCGCAGGAAGTTGCGCAATCGGTCGAGGATCACGGACAGCGGCCGCTGGCGCGGCTCGATCGCCTAGGGCTGGTCAACGATCGCATGATCGCCGTGCACATGACGCAACTCACCGACGCCGAGGTCATACTTTGCGCGGAGCGCGGCGTGTCGGTGGTGCATTGCCCCGAATCCAATCTCAAGCTCGCCTCCGGTTTCTGTCCGGCATGCGCGTTGCAACGTGCAGGCGTCAATCTGGCCATCGGTACCGACGGCGCAGCCAGCAACAACGACCTCGACATGTTCGGCGAGATGCGCACGGCTGCATTACTGGCCAAGACCGTCGCCAACAATGCATCGGCGTTCGATGCGGCGACGGCGTTGCGCGCCGCGACGCTCGGAGGGGCCATCGCGATGGGCTTCGATCATCTGGTGGGTTCCATCGTGGTCGGCAAACAGGCCGACCTGATCTGCATCGATCTCGCGCAGATCGAAACGCAACCTTTGCACCATGTAATTTCGCAACTGGTCTATGCCACGGGACGTCACCAGGTCAGTGATGCGTGGATTTCCGGCAAGGCGAAGCTGCGCGATCGTCAGCTCGTCGACCTCGACACCGAGGCATTGATCGCCAATGCCCGTCAGTGGCGCACGCGTATCGCCGCGGTCCGCACTTCTTGATTTGCTCTTGCCCTCTGTAGAGAGGAGCTTGCTCCGCTGCTCTTTGCTGTGGCCGGTTATCATCGACTCCGCGGCGATGCGCCGGCGAACCGGATACGTTTTTGTAGGTGGCGCACCCGCGCGCGATTGGCGTTACCGGTAAGGCCAATCGCGCCCAGGTGCGCTCCTGCAACTGCATTCCCGGCGTATTTCAACATGCAACACGAGATTCGCGGCCATGACAAATCCAGATTCCTCAACTGACAAGAACTTCAGCCAGGCCGAACTCGACAAGTTCGGCGCGCTCGCCAATCGCTGGTGGGATCCGCACGGCCCGCAAAAAGCGCTGCATGCGCTGAATCCGACGCGTCTTGGTTACGTGGTCGATCGCGTCACGCTGCGAGGCGCAAAGGTGCTCGACGTTGGCTGCGGTGCGGGTCTGCTCAGCGAGGCGCTGGCGCGCGAAGGTGCGATCGTGACGGCGATCGATCTGGCGCCGGAGTTGATCAAGGCCGGCAAACTGCACACGCTCGAATCCGGTGTCGAAGTGGATTACCAGCTGACGTCGATCGAATCGCTGGCCGAACAACAGGACGGGCAATTCGATGCGATCACCTGCATGGAAATGCTCGAACACGTCCCCGATCCAGCTTCGATCCTGCTGGCCTGCGCAACCTTGTTGAAACCGGGCGGCCGTCTGTTCGTATCCACCTTGAACCGCACGCCGGCCGCATTCGCGCTGGCCATCGTCGGCGCCGAATACATTGCCGGCATCCTGCCGAAAGGCACGCATCAGTACCGCGAGTTCATCAAGCCCTCGGAACTCGCGACATGGTTGCGTGCGGCCGATCTGGAGCTGGAGGACGTCAGCGGGCTGATGTACGAGCCGTGGCGCAACACCGCGCGCGTGGTTGCGCGCACCGACGTCAACTACCTGGCCTGTGCCGTCAAACCGGCATGAACCCATCCCGTTTCCCGAAAGTCGTGCTGTTCGATCTGGACGGCACCCTGCTCGACAGCGCGCCGGACATGCTCGCCACGGTCAACGCGATGCGCGCAGCGCACGGCGAGCTGGCGATGTTGTTGCCAGAGTTGCGCCCGCACGTCTCCAAGGGTTCGCGCGCCATGTTGGCCGCTGCATTTCCGGATATCGACAAGGAAACTCGAGAGACGTGGGTTCCTGAATTTCTCGAACGCTATGAGGCAGCACTCGCAACTCACGGTGCGCCGTTCGATGGCGTCGAAGCATTGCTCGCCGCGATCGAAGGCGATGGCGCGTGCTGGGGCATCGTCACCAACAAGCCTGAAGTCCTGGCGCGGCAATTGATGCCATTACTCGGCTGGGAATCCCGCTGCGCGATATTGATCGGCGGCGATACGCTGCCGGCGCGCAAACCGGACCCGCTTCCGCTGACGCATGCGGCGGAAGTCCTCGGCGTGTCTCCCGCGGATTGCGTGTATGTCGGCGATGACGAACGCGACATCATCGCCGCGCGCGCAGCCGGCATGCCTTCGATTATCGCGCTGTGGGGTTACCGGTTGGCGGACGATGTACCCGCGGAGTGGGGCGGCGATGCGATGTTCGATTCGCCGCTCGAATTGCTCCATGCCGCCGTCTGGCCGCGGCCGTCATGACCATGCCCTGTAGAGCGGCGCTTGCTCCGCTGCTTTTGCCCGATGCCGCAGAAGAGCAGCGGAGCAAAAAGGTTCCTGCTCATCCTGAGCTTGTCGAAGGACGCTCTACAAAAGCTCAAGAGCAGCGGAGCAAGCTCCGCTCTACACAGGCAGGCGATACCGCGTGAACGATCCCGCTGTACTTGAAAGTTTCGTCGGCAAGTGGCGCGCGCGTTGGCCGGAATGGAGTATCGCCGAAGTCTTCGTGCCGGCATCACAGCGCAGCACCGCACTGGCTTGGTTCGCGCTGTTGCAGGAGCTGACTGATGCCGCATGGAGTGGCGACGATCCGACACCGGGCCTCGCCAAACTTGCTTGGTGGCAGGAGGAATTGCAGGGTTGGTCGCAGGGACGGCGTCGCCATCCATTGGGCGCGGCATTGCAATTGCAGTCAGCGCCATGGAAAGCGTTGTCGGCTGCACTCGTGGAGCTGCGTACTCTGCGTGTGTCGCCACAGGAGATTGATGATGGGTTCGTCGGTATCCGTTCTTTCGCTGACGCTGTCAGCGGGGTCGAAGCAGTGTTGTTCGGCCTGAAGGAATCCTCGACCTCTGAGATCGTGGCGGCAGCACTGCTGGCCATGCATCCCGCGTTGCTCCAGGCCAACGGCACACATCTGCGGACGTCATTGTTGTCGCAATGGCCATCGGGCCGCGGACCACGCGTGCGGCGCATCGTCATGGCGCTGGCTCGTGCCCGACTTGAAAGCGATACCCCATCGCAGCCGCTGTCACGCTGGCGTGCATTGTGGTTGGCCTGGCGCTCGGCGCGTGATTGAGCGTTCCGGCTGCGTTCGGAAGTCGGCACGTGACGGCCGGTACAATGGCGTCATTGAATACGGCCTACCGGAATATCCGCAGTGTCCACCCCCGTTAATCCGCAACCCTTGCCCGATGTCGCTGGCGATGCCGTTGCGCTGGCGCGTGCTCTCGACTGGGTCGGGATGGATCGCATCGCTCTGCCATTGCGCATACACGGGGCAAAAGGGGGTGCAATCCAGGTCGCGGCATCGGTCGATGTAGCCGTGAACCTTGTCGATGCCAAAGCGCGTGGCATCCACATGTCGCGGCTTTACCTGCAGTTGCAGGACGCCTTCGCGGCCGAAACGATCACGCCAGCCGGTTTGCGTCGTGTCCTGCAATCGCTGGTCGAATCCCAGCGTGGCCTGTCGTCGCAGGCGCGCCTGACAGTGCGCTACGACCACCTGCTGCAGCGCAAGGCGCTGGCCAGCGAACATGTCGGCTGGAAGAACTATCCGGTCGCGATTGAAGCGGTGCTGGCCGAAGGCCACCTGCAGTTGTCGCTGCAATTCTCGGTCGACTATTCGAGTACATGCCCCGCATCGACGGCACTGTCGCGGCAGCTCAACGCCGAACGTTTCGCAAGCGATTTCGCAGCTGCGCATCCGCTATCGACGACGGTGGTTGCCGACTGGCTCGCCTCCGAACGTGGCATGGCCGCGACCCCGCACGCGCAACGCAGCCGCGCCGACGTGCGTGTCGAATTGCATCACGCGTTCGACGAATTACCGTTCACTGCACTCATCGACAGCTTAGAAACCGCTTTGGGAACGCCGGTGCAAACGGCGGTCAAACGCGAGGATGAGCAGGCGTTCGCAAAACTCAATGCCGAAAATTTGATGTTCTGCGAAGACGCCGCACGTCGAGTGGCAGCCACATTGGTGACCGACGCTCGCATCGCGCGTTATGACATCACGGTTTCGCATTTCGAGAGCCTGCATGCACACGATGCTGTTGCTCGAGTCTCTGGCTAAATAGCGTAGATAAATGAAAGCTTGGCTCCAATCCGCTGATCTTTCGGTACGTGAGTTCGAGGCAGACGAAAGTTCTGCGATTCCAGCGCTGGAACACCATGATTGGAACAGCGAAGAATTACTGCAACGCAAACTACAAAGTAGTGGACTGGCATCCTGTCCGGCAGGCCTTGGCCTCGTCCGTGACGATGGCAGAATTCTGCACATCTGCCCAATGGGAACAGCGCCTTGGTCCACTTTCATAGACCAACTCGGTTACCAAGTTTTCTCTGGCCTAGCCAAAGGGGTCTTAGCCAGCCCGATATGCCGGCGCGGCGCCTGCCTGAGCTAGTTCACCATTTTTTCAATCAGCGTGACATTGCTCTCGAAAGTCTCGTCTGAAAATCCCCTAAGCCTCAGCCGTTTTCGGTCGACTTGATTTCAGGCAGCAAGCAGATGCGCTTCATTGGCACTGCCCTTTGGCTTCCCACTAACCGCGCGAATTCGCACTATTCAGCACTCTCCAGCACCAGCAGCGGATCAATCCGCACATCGAACCAGTTCATGCCCCAGTGTAAATGCGGGCCCGTCGCACGCCCGGTTGCGCCGACTGCTGCCACGACTCGACCCTGCTCGACGCGATCACCGACCTTGGCGTCAATCCGCGACAGGTGCAGGAAATTGCTGCTGATGCCGTGACCATGATCGATCACCAGCGTGCCGCCGGTCAGATAGAGCCCGGGATCGGCGAAGGTGACGACCCCGGCCGCGGGCGCCTTGACCGGCGTTCCTGTCGCAGCTGCGATATCCATGCCTGAGTGCGCGGACTTCGGCGTGCCGTTGTACACACGCTGGTTGCCGAAGCGACCGCTGATGCGGCCTTGCACCGGCCAGATGAATGCCTGGATGAAATCGGTACGCGCATCGTCGCGCGTACGCACCGCGACCACGCGCGCCTGTTCGCGCTGGATGCGTGACGCGATGGCAGGCGGAGGGTTGACTGTTGCGGGCGGCACGCCATCGATCCGTTCAATCGGCCAATCGCGCGGCGTCACTGCAATGCGCACGGTTTCGTTCGATCCATCGGGTTTGCGCACGGCAACTGCCAGCGGGCCTTTTTCGTCGCGGCCGACACCAAGCACCACGCTTCCGTAAGGCGTCAGCCGCAGCGTGCGCCCCGCGAATTTCACTTCGCTGCCCAGTGGCACCTTGCCAATGACCATCGCGCCCTGCGAAACGCTGTCCGGAAAGACGACGCGCGTATCACCAATGGACGTGACGAACGTGGGTGGTGGCTCGCGCGTTTCCTGCGCCATTGCTGCATAGGTCGGGAAGGCGACGATTGAAATCAGCAATGCCGCAGCCACGATGGATTTGTTCTTGCAGGATCGCACCTGGGCGCGATGGGTCGTTACCGGTAGAGCCTCATCGCGCCCAAGTGCGCTCCTACAAATGACGTCAAACCTTTTCCCAAGAAACCTCCATTTGCAGGAAAAGACTTGAAAAGCGGAGAACACCGCTCTACAAAATCGTTGCAGTTTTTTCACCGATCAAATTCCAGCCGCCGGCCATTCGGCAAGCCGACCAGCATGAGCCCATCCCATGCCAGCTGCCCGTTGACCCACGTCGATGCAATGCGCGAATGGAATGTGGTGCCTTCAAACGGCGACCAGCCGCATTTCGACAGCACATCGTCGCGCTGCACGGTCATCGGCACATCGTCGATCAACACCAGGTCGGCCCAGTAACCTTCGCGCAGGAAGCCGCGCTCCTTGACGTCGAACAACGTCGCCGGCGCGTGCGCGAACTTGTTGACAACCTGCGCGTTGGTCAAACGGCCTTCGCGCACCAGTTCCAGCGCCGCCACCAGCGCGTACTGCACCAGCGGCAAACCGCTCGGCGCCTGCGTGTACGGCTTGGACTTTTCCTCGAGCGTATGCGGCGCATGGTCGGTGGCGAGCACGTCGATGACATCCTCCGCAAGCGCGCGGATCAGCGCCTCGCGATCGCTGGCGTCCTTGATTGCCGGATTGCATTTGATCAAATGCCCCAGACGCGCGTAATCGGCGCGATCGAAGCGCAGGTAATGGACGCAGGTTTCAGCCGTGATTTGCTTGCCCTG
>JAYTAY010000331.1:0-7723 GCA_043737255.1 Luteimonas sp. | reverse complement strand
GCGGATGTCCACTATTTGCCGAAAGAGCATCCCTACCTGCACTGGAAAGACCACGCCTCAAGCCAAGACGCATTAGGCCATGCGCACAGCTACTACATTGACGACCTGCATAGACGGTGGCCGGCATGACTAAATCGAGCGCCGGCTCGGGGTGTCGTTAGCTTTCGCTGAATAGAATTCCGTTTCCCTGATGCCTTCCCTGTTCCATTCCCTGCTCCGGCATTGATTGCTTCGGCCTACTACCCATCAAAGTGCTTCTGCTACCAGACCACACCACTTCGACGTAGCGTCCGGGCGACCAACTTTTGATTTTTTCGCTGTTATTTTCCCTGAAACTGGGAATTCGGGCAGAGATAGGTTGCCCCGAGACTGCATCCACCACCATCAAGTCTGCCACCTTCGTTTCTCTCCGTGTTTTCCCAGAAAGTCATTGAAAAATCAAAGACCTGCCGAGTCTTTTTTTGTCGTAGAGAAATCGCGGTGGGCATAACATCGGGCATGAGTGGGTCTTTTCTCTGACGTCGGTGTTGGCCGACCAAAAGAATCGTTTGTGCGAGTTGAAGAAGGGTGGCTTCCACTTGACTCGCAAGGAAGTTTTGCAAGCGGATGGCTACGTGCAGGACATTGCGGCGTCCGGTGCCATAACGGGAAATCCATATGTTTGTGCGTGGGTTGTCGGGCAGACCATTGCCGCTGGCGTTGCCAAGCACAATAAGGTTAGTGATGACGGCCGAGAGTTTGGTCGTGTTCGCGCGACCACCTTTGCGGCGTTGATCGATACGGCCAATCGAAGAATGATGAAGTTGCGTGATGTGCTCGCAACTCGGTACGGAAAAATTCCGACGGATGAGCTGATCGAGCGTGTGCTTGGGCAGCCCATGCAGGCGGAGTTAGTCGTGCCAACAAGATCCAACGCGGTCTAATGGGCCGGTCGGCGGGGGGCATTGAGAACCTAGCCGGCCTGTCGAAGGGCCAATGGCGGGCAAAGTCGCGCACCGCCGGTCGAAGCAGGGATCATGGGTCTCGCGATCTGTCGCAAATCGCTTGGTCCAAGCTTGCGCCGATCAGTCGCCACGCCACGGAGTCCCCTGCGCGCAGCGGCACGATCGCGTCCGGCCCATCGCCAAGCTGTTGCGGCACCCGCCAGTGCTGTCGCGCGAGCGTGATCCGGTCGCGGTTGCGCGGCAGGCGGTAGAAGTCCGCGCCGTGAAAACTGGCGAACGCCTCCAGCCGATTCAGTGCGCCGACTTGCTCGAACGCCTCGGCGTACAGCTCAAGGGCCGCGTGCGCGGTGTAGATGCCGGCGCAGCCGCAGGCGGCTTCCTTGGCTTGGCGCGGATGCGGCGCGCTATCGGTGCCGAGAAAGAACTTCGGGTTGCCGCCGGTGGCCGCCTCCAGCAGCGCCTGGCGGTGTTCCTCGCGTTTGAGAACCGGCAGGCAGTAATGATGCGGCCGCAGGCCGCCGGCAAACATCGCGTTGCGGTTAAGCAGCAGGTGATGCGCGGTGATGGTGGCGGCAACGCGGGCAGAAGCCCGGGTGACGAACTCTACCGCCTGCCGGGTCGTGATGTGTTCCAGCACCACGCGCAGCCGCGGGTAGTGCTCCAGCACGGCAATGAGGTGACGTTCGATGAATTCCCGCTCGCGATCGAACACGTCCACCGACGGATCGGTCACTTCGCCATGCACCAGCAGGGGCAGATCGTGTGTTTGCATCGCGGCCAGGACCGCGTGGCAGCGGCGGATGTCGGTCACTCCCGATTGCGAATGTGTGGTGGCGCCGGCGGGATACCACTTCACGCCGTGCACGCAACCACTGGCTTTGGCTGCTTCGATCTCGGAAGGCGGCATGCTGTCGGTGAGATAGAGCGTCATCAACGGCTCGAAACGCCAGCCTGCTGGCACGGCGGCCATGATCCTCTGGCGATAATCCTGTGCGTTTGCCGCAGTGGTCACTGGTGGGACCAGGTTGGGCATCACGATCGCGCGGGCGAAGCGTCGCGCCGTGTCGGGCACCACCCGCGCCAACATAGCCCCATCGCGCAGATGCACATGCCAATCGTCGGGCCGGGTCAGGACAAGGGTGTCCCGGCTGATGTGCGCATCGGGCATCAAGCGTCATCTCCAGGCATTTGTTCGGACTGATCGCGTTCGTCGCCATCATCGCCCAGGCCGGCGGCACGGCGCAGCCGGTCACGCAGGGCGTGGCCTAGCCCCGCGGCCGGCGGCAACGTGGTCACCAGCACCTGCAAGCCCAGGTGATCGGCTTCGCGCAGGCGCTGGTAGAGCTGGCGCGCCTGCACTCGAACATCTCCGGCAAGGCTCAGCCAGACCGTGCTTTCTGAAAGGCCAGCGGGCCTGTGCGATGCCAGCAAGCCCACTCGGTGGCCGCTCACCTGCCATTGCTGGACTGCCTGGGCGGCCTGCGCCTGGGAAGCCAGCACCACGCGCGCCCGGGGCGCATAGTGCGAGGCTTTCCGGCCCGGGGCACGCACTGCTCCCCCGGGCCGAACGTTCGTCACTGGCGTTCCCGTTACCCCATGCAAGGCCTGTGCGGTGATCGCGCCCGGGCGCAGGATGCGGATCATCGTCGACGACACCTCCACGATCGTCGACTCGATGCCGACGTGGCAGGATCCACCGTCCAGCACCAGGTCCACGGCATCGCCCAGTTCTTCGCGCACGTGCGCCGCCGAGGTCGGGCTCACGCGCCCGTAGCGATTGGCCGACGGCGCCGCGATGCCGCCATCGAAGGCGCCCAGCAGCGCCAAGGCGAGAGAATGGCCGGGCACGCGCAAGGCGACCGTGTCGAGGCCACCTGTCACCGCATACGGTACGTTCGGCGCACGCGGCAGCACCAGCGTCAGCGGGCCGGGCCAGAAGGCCTCGGCCAATGACCACGCCGCCTCTGGAATGTTCTGCGCCCACTCCGAGAGTCGTGACGCCTCCGGCAAATGCACGATTAGCGGATGGTCGGTGGGCCGTCCCTTGACTGCGAACACCCGGGCGACGGCGTCCGGGTTGCGGGCGTCGGCGCCCAGGCCGTAGACCGTCTCCGTCGGAAACGCCACCAGGCCGCCGCTACGCAGGATGCGCACGGCCTGACAAATCTCAGGGAACGCGCCGCGGACACGGCTCATCTGCACGGGGTCTCGATCGCTTCGGCAAACCAGGTGTTGACCATCGGAGCCAGCAACGCGGCCTCGTGCTTCCACGCTTCGCCTTCGGGATCGGCGGTGTGAGGCAGCCGCAGCACGGGCATTTGCAGCCAGCGCGCCAGGTCGGCGGCATTGTCCATTGCAGGGTCTGGCTGAGGCACGGGCTGATTGAGGATCAGGCCGGCCAGCGCAAGCCCGCGCATCCGCACCGCCTCGACAGTCAGCAGCGTGTGGTTGAGGGTGCCGAGCCGGTCGGCTGCCACCATCAGTACCGGCAAGCCCAAACCGCCGGCGAGATCGGCATTGAGCGCGCCGCTGGCGAGTGGGGAGTAGAAACCGCCGGCCCCCTCCACCAGCAGAAAATCGCCGCTTTCGATGCCCGATAGACAGGCCGCATGGAGTTGGCCAAGGCACAGTGTCATGCCTTCGAGTTCCGCTGCACGCTCCGGTGAAAGCGGAGCCTGCAGGCGGTAGGGGCAGACCGGGTCGATACCCCCGGCTGCTGCGCGCAGGATAGCGGCGTCGTGCGGCACCAAGCCGTCGGGTCCCATGGAACAGCCCGATTCAACCGGTTTGCGTGGCCGCACGCGTACCCCGCGCACGCGCAGAAGATGCGCCAGCGCCGCGCCGACCCGGCTCTTGCCGACCCCGGTGTCGGTGATGAACACACCGCGCCTCATGGCCGGGTGCAAGAGCTCGTCGCGCCCAGTCATGGATTGCAGTCATCGCAGCGCGCCGGATCGGCGGTTTTCCGCTCGTCGTATCCGCGGGTCAGCCGATGCGCGCATCGCACGCAGCCCAGGATCTCGGCTCGCGGCTCCTGCGTCGGCGCGCCGCAGTCCGCGCACGGCAGGCCCGGCACGCGTTCGATGCGCCAGAAGCCGGGCGCCCCGCACGCAGGGCAGGGAGAACGGAGTTTGGCCGCAAGGTCCTCGGCGGCGCGGCGGATGTTCTCCTGGCGTGTGGGGTTGGCATGGGCGCGCACGTCGGTTTCCAGAAACACCAGCCCGTTCGACGATTGCGTCGATGCCCAGGTGAAGCATGTTTCCAGCTCCGCCCACGAGGCCACACCTTTGCGGATGCGCGGGTCGTGGTCGCTGTCGGGACGAACCACAAGCTGGTGCGCCGGGAAGCCCCACTCCCGTGCAAACGCCTCGGCTGCCGCCTGGTCCGGAGTCAGCAGATGCGCGAAGTTCGCCTTGCCCTGTGCCGTGCCGACGACCTCCAGCCCGTGCCGGTCATCGATCCAGAGCAGGATCTCCACATTCCAGGAGAACATGCCAATCATCGGGTCCGCACCGAACGCGCCTTCGCTGGCAATCCCGATCGGCAAGCCGGCAAGTTCCATCCCCAGTCTGGCCTTCCTGCGTGCGGCGTCCAGTTGCGTCCCCGCGCGTGGAATGTCGCGGGTGAAGGTGCCCAAAAGGTCGGTGTCGTATCCCTCCACGCGCCGGACCCGGCATCCCACCGCGGCGGCGAGCACGGGGGCGATTACCTGTTCTTTGCCGTGCTGAGTCAACAGCGCCACGTCCTGCGCCGCGTATGACCAGGCCGGACGTGCCGAGCGTGGCATTTCGTCCAGCGCAGTCTTGGCGTCGGTGTCCGGCAGCGTGACGCAGGAACTCGGGTGGACGGTCATGGCGCAGGCTCCGAAAGGAGGGCGAAGCGCTAGGGATGGGGATCAGCGGAGCGCGCCGGCCGCAGCAGGCTGATCACAATCGTCGCCGCGATGGTGGCGGCGACCACGCCCAACGACAGCAGGATCGGGATCTTGTAGACATCGATCAGCAGCATCTTGACCCCGATGAACATCAGCACCAGCGCCAGCCCGTAGGGCAGCAGGTGGAAGCGGTCGGCCATTCCGGCCAGCAGAAAGAACATCGCGCGCAGGCCGAGCACCGCGAACACGTTCGACGTCAGCACGATGAACGGGTCGCTGGTGATGGCGAAAATCGCCGGGATCGAGTCCACCGCGAAGATCAGGTCGGTGACCCCGATCAGCACGATCACCACGAACAGCGGCGTGTACCAGCGCTTGCCGTCGCGCTGCACGGTGAACGCATGGCCTTGGTAGTCCGGCGTGAGCGGCAGGTGCTTGCGCATCCATTGCAGCATCGGGTTGCGATCCAGATCGGGGGCCTTGCCCGCCGCCAGCAGCATCTTGACGCCGGTCAGCAGCAGGAACGCGCCGAACACGTAGAGGATCCAGTGGAACTTCGCCAGCAGCAACGCGCCGACAAAAATCAGGATGGCGCGCAGCACGATCGCGCCGAGCACGCCGATGATCAGCACCTTCTGTCGCTGTTCCTCCGGCACCGCGAAATAGGTGAACAGCATCAGGAACACGAAGATGTTGTCGATCGCCAGCGACTTCTCGACCAGGTAGCCGGTCAGGAACTCCAGCGCGATGCGGTTGCCCACGATCTCGCCCGCCTGCTGCGTCATCCACCACCAGAGTCCGGCATTGAAAGCGAACGACAGCGCGACCCAGGCCACGCTCCACCACGCCGCCTCCTTGAACGTGACCTTGTGCGGCCCGCCGTGGCGCATCAGCACCAGGTCGACCAGCAGCGCCGCCACAACCAGCGCGGCAAACACGCTCCACAACAACGGACTTCCTATCGACTGCATCGTGTGTGACCTTTTCTAATCATGAGGAGAGTGGAGACGCTTCTTTGCGTGGCGGCGGCCAGTTCATTCACCCTGCGCCTGCGAGTAGCCGCGCACGCCGTCAAAGGTGTAGAGGTTCTCGGTCTTGACCGCATCCAGCCCGGCCACGGCCAAGCGCAGCAGCAGTGCGGCGATGGCCTGCGGCGTGGCGCTGCCTTCACTCGCCGCCGGAAAGCGGCAGCGCCAATGGTCAGTGCACAACGTCTGCGGCAGCCCGTCCGGATATACCTTGACACCGCGATTGGTGATCAGGGCCAGCGTGAACTCGGGTCCGGCCAATGATTTGACATTTGCGCCGAGTACGTTCGCGCTGCGCCCCGGTTGATGCCAGTTGAGGAACACGTCCACGCCGACCAACTCCTTGACGGCTGCGCGGTACGGCGCCGCCATTGTGGTGGGATGCACCAGCGACTCCGGGTCGTGCTCGGGATAATCGACCGCCGACAGGCACTGTGGACGTTCGCCCAGGCGCGCGATGACGGCGTCGGCGAACGCGCGCGTGCCAACCCGCTCGCGACTGGCGCCGGCGCGGAAGAAGTCCGCGGTGTGCAGGCCGTCCTCGATTGTGCGCAGCCAGGCGTTGTGGATCGCGGTCGCAGGTGCACTGCGGCCCAGATGCACCAGCATCATGACCGCCGACAGCAGCATGCCGGAGGGATTGGCGATGTCCTGCCCCGCGATGTCGGGCGCCGAGCCGTGCACGGCCTCGAACATTGCGCAGGACTGACCGATGTTGGAGGAGGGCGCAAGGCCGATCGAGCCGGCTACTTCGGCCGCCACGTCGGACAGGATGTCGCCATAGAGGTTTGGCGTGACCACGACGTCGAAGCGCTCCGGATTGACCGCCATCTTTGCGGTGCCGATGTCGATGATCATGTGCTCGGCCGAAATCTCCGGATATGACGCGGCGACCTCGTCGAATACTTGGTGGAACAGCCCGTCCGTGAGCTTCATGATGTTGTCCTTGGTCATGCAGGTGACCTTGCGTCGGCCATGCGCACGGGCGTACTCGAAGGCGTAGCGCACGATCCGCTCGCAGCCGGGGCGCGTGATGAGTTTCAGGCATTGGTAGACTTCGTCGCTCTGGCGATGCTCGATGCCGGCATACGTGTCCTCCTCGTTCTCGCGCACGATCACTACGTCCATCGTCGGATGGTGTGTCTCGACGAACGGGTGGTAGGCCACGCAAGGACGCAAATTGGCGTACAGGCCGAGGGTCTTGCGCAAGGAGACATTGACGCTCTTGAAGCCCCCGCCTTGCGGCGTGGTGATTGGCCCCTTGAGAAGGACGCCGTGCCGGGTGATCGCTTCCATGACCTCAGGGCCAAAGCCCGCCAGCGCACCAAACTCGTAAGCCTTGAGTCCGACGGTCACCGGCTGGAAGCCGAGCGTGGGATCGGCCGCGCTCAGAATCTTTAGGACAGCGGTGGTGATCTCCGGGCCGATGCCATCGCCCTCGGCAACCGCGATCGTGCAGGCCTGAAGGGGGTGGGACATCGTCGGCTTGAGTTGTGCGAACATAAACTTACGTTCTCCAATACACGAAATATAATTCGTGCATTGTAGTTCGTAAATTATATGACCTGTCAAGCGAGGCGAATGAAATGGCAGAACAATCCACGGGAGGGGCTTGGACGTTCCTGAGCAACCACACTCATGTCCTGGTATGCCTGACCGCCGACGGAGAGCAAACGTTGCGCGATGTGGCGGCAAAGGTTGGATTGACGGAGCGGGGCGTGCAGCGGATCGTGGCCGAGTTGGAACAGGCTGGCGTGCTGGAGCGCGATCGTGACGGTCGCCGCAATCTCTACCGAATCGATGCGAAGGCGCCGCTGCGCCATCCGCTGGAAGCCCATTGTCAGATCGGCGCGTTGTTGCAGTTGGTCACTCCGGCG
>JAYTAY010000330.1:0-3331 GCA_043737255.1 Luteimonas sp. | reverse complement strand
TGCGCTATCTGCTGTACGCACATGCATCGGCTGCACGTGGCGTTGGTTGACCCTGACGGATGCGCCCGCTGTTGGCCAGAACGACCGTGGTGGCCTCTGCAGCTCCCCGCCCGTCGCAGAGCGTAAACGTGGCATTGGACCCCGCATTGCTGCCCAGCGCCTGAAACACCAGGCGGGTCCGTCCCGAGGTACTCCGCAGGCGCATGTCGTTTGTGAGGGCCGGCTGCTTGCGGACCAGGATCTCCTGCTCGCCGCGTTCACGGTCGCCATTGCGGTCGCCAAATACAATCCAGCCACCGCTCCAGTCCATGCTGCCACTGCACCGTTGTCCTTCGCTGCTTGCGCATACAACCGTCTCCGTCGATGTGATCGTGGCATGGTTGCCGCCAGCAACCACCGAGTCGTACAAGGCTGTGCGTACCGAACTGGCGTGTGTCTCGGCCACGGCGTTGGTCACTGCCGGCAGCGCGAGGATGAGAAGGGCACCCAGCACGGCCAGCGCGATGATCAACTCAATCACGGTGAATCCGTAGGCTGGCCCGGTGCACCTTGCGCAAGCGAAGTTTGTGGGGAGATGTGGATGTGGAGAACGGCTCATCAGCGTGCCTTGGTCCGGGACACCAAGCGTCACGCCTGCCGATCAGGTCCAGTACCGTCGACAACCGCGTTGCCGAGTAGGAAAACCCTGAATTGATCCCCACATCGACCTACCCGTTGCCGCAGATCGCGCCATGACTGACCCCAAGATCACATCGGTGGAACCTGCCGCCAACGGTTTTCAGCTGGTTGCGCCATTTGCGCCCGCAGGCGAACAGCCGCAAGCCATCGCCAAGCTGATCCAAGGGTTTGAAGCCGGGCTGGCCCACCAGACGCTGCTGGGTGTGACCGGATCGGGCAAGACCTACACCATCGCCAATGTCATCCAGGCGGTGCAGAAACCGACGCTGGTGATGGCGCCGAACAAGACCTTGGCCGCGCAGTTGTATGGCGAGTTCAAGGCGTTCTTCCCGCACAACGCCGTGGAGTACTTCGTCAGCTACTACGACTACTACCAGCCCGAAGCGTATATCCCGTCGTCTGACACCTTCATCGACAAGGACAGCGCGATCAACGAGCACATCGAGCAGATGCGGCTGTCGGCGACCAAGGCGCTGCTGGAGCGGCGGGACGCCATCATCGTCTGCAGCGTCTCGGCGATTTATGGATTGGGCGATCCCAACGAATATTTCAAGATGGTGCTGCACATGGTGCGCGGCGAGCACATCGACCAGCGCGAACTGATCCGTCGCCTGACCGACATGCAGTACAAGCGCAACGAATTCGACCTGCAGCGCGGCCATTACCGCGTGCGCGGCGAGACCATCGACCTGCATCCGGCCGAAAGCGATTCCGAGGCGTTGCGGATCGAACTGTTCGACGGCGAGATCGAGAAACTGACGCTGTTCGATCCGCTGACAGGCGAGACGCTGAAAACAGTGCCACGCTTCACCATCTATCCAAAGTCGCACTACGTCACCACGCGCCGCACCGTGCTCGATGCGATCGAGGCGATCAAGATCGAGAAGAGCGAGCGGCTTGAGCAGCTGTACGCGCAGAATAAATTGATCGAAGCGCAGCGCCTTGCGCAACGCACGCAGTTCGATCTTGAAATGATGGCCGAGGTCGGTTACTGCAACGGAATCGAAAATTATTCGCGGCACCTGACCGGACGCATGCAGGGCGAGGCGCCGCCGTGCCTGTTCGATTACCTGCCGCCGGATGCGCTGTTGGTGGTCGACGAGTCGCACGTCACCATTCCGCAGATCGGCGCGATGTACAAAGGCGACCGTTCGCGAAAGGAGACGTTGGTCGAGTTCGGCTTCCGCCTGCCATCGGCGCTGGACAATCGCCCGCTCAAGTTCGAGGAGTGGGAGCTGCGCTCGCCACGCAGAATTTTTGTGTCAGCCACACCCGGCCCGTACGAGCGGCAGAAATGCGAAGGCCAGATCGTCGAACTGGTGGTGCGTCCGACCGGTTTGATCGATCCGAGCGTGGAGATCCGCCCGGTCGCCACGCAAGTCGATGACCTGATGTCGGAGATCAACGAACGCGCCGCGATGGGCGATCGCGTACTGGTCACCACGCTGACCAAGCGCATGGCCGAGAACCTCACCGAATACCTCGGCGAACACGGCATCCGCGTGCGTTATTTGCACTCGGACATCGACACTGTCGAGCGTGTCGAGATCATCCGCGACCTGCGGCTGGGCAAGTTCGACGTGCTGGTCGGCATCAACCTGCTGCGCGAAGGGCTGGACATGCCCGAGGTGTCGCTGGTCGCGATCCTTGATGCCGACAAGGAGGGCTTTCTGCGTTCGGCCGGCTCGCTGATCCAGACCATCGGCCGCGCGGCGCGCAACGTGCGCGGCAAGGCGATCCTGTACGCCGACAAGATGACCAAATCGATGCAGGCCGCGATCGATGAAACCGACCGCCGTCGCGAGAAGCAGGTCGAATACAACACCGAGCATGGCATCACACCAACCTCGGTGGCCAAAGCCGTGACCGATATCCTCGAAAGTGCGCGTGGGGATGGTATGAGCAAGAAAGGCGGCCGTGGCAAGGCCGAGCGCGGCAGGAACGCGCGCATCGCTGAAGAGGCCGCGGAATTTGCGGTGCTCAATCCGGCCAAACTGGCCGCCCGCCTCAAGCTGCTTGAGCAGCAGATGTACCAGCACGCCCGCGACCTGGAATTCGAGGCCGCAGGTGAAGTGCGCGACCAGATCCGGCGGCTGAAGGATGCGAGTCTCGCGTTGTAGGTCGATAGATGATGCGGCGGGCTTTTGTAAGAGCGTCCCATGGACGCGATGGCTCTACCGGTAAAGCGTATCGCGCCCATGGGGCGCTCCTACAAATGCATCGTGGATCGCAGGGTGGGGCACGCCTGCTACCGCATTGTCCGCGAATGATGCGGTTTGCCCCGGAGCGCGTCCGGGTCACCATACCTTGCGAATAACGTCATGCCCCATTGACCCCGCGCTCACTCCTGCCATGACAACCTCAACGCTCCTAAGAGGAGCAACGCCATGGGCCTGTTCGATTTCATGAAAAATGCCGGCGACAAGATTTTCGGCCGCGACAACGACGACGACATCACCGCACCGACCAAGCCGCTCAGCACGCATCTGCGCGAGCACGGTATCGACCCCAGCGGAATCCAGTTCCGCCACGAAGGCAGCGGCACGGTGGTGATGGAAGGCACCGTGCGCGACCAGGACACGCGCGAGAAGGCGGTGTTGATCGTCGGTAATGTCGAGGGTGTGGAGCGGGTGGATGACCGCCTGCGCATCGC
>JAYTAY010000329.1:0-7744 GCA_043737255.1 Luteimonas sp. | reverse complement strand
GCGGATGGACACTGATAAAAGCGGAAGAAAGCAAAGTCGTCGATATGACGTTGGTATCCGTGTTGGTCCGCGCAATTCACAGCCGATGTGAGGGTAGGTTTGGCCCACGGCTGGATCCGAAGCCGATGTCGCTGATTGATATGAAATGCCTTATCCGCGTATTCCGTGTTTCTCGTGCCAAACAAGCTTTTGGGAGTGAGGGTGCATGGCCTCACCGCTGGCAGCGCGGACACCAGACTGAGGCGCGCTGTCCGATGCTGGCATGTTTGAGCAGTTGGCCACAGCGTTTGCAGGGTTCGCCTTCGCGGCCGTAAGCCGACAGTTCCTGCTCGAAGTAGCCCGGCGCGCCGTCCGGGCTGAGGAAATCGCGCAGGGTCGTGCCGCCGCGGGTGATCGCATGCGCCAGCACCGCCTTGACCGCATCGGCCAGCAACACGTAGCGCGCACGCGAGATGCGTCCGGCTGCGCGCTGCGGGGAGATGCCGGCGGCGAACAGGGCCTCGGCCGCGTAGATGTTGCCGACGCCGACCACGATGCGCTGGTCCATCAGAAAGGTCTTGACCGGTGCGCTGCGGCCGCGGCTGCGGGTGAAGAGATGGTGGCCGTCGAAGTCGTCCAGCAACGGCTCCGGGCCGAGCCCGCGCAACAACGGGTGCGTTTCGCCGGCGTCTTGCCAGAGCAGGCACCCGAAGCGCCGCGGATCGTTGAAGCGCAGCACGCGTCCAGGCGCATGCCCACCGTCGAGCCGGGCGTCGTCAAGTACGAGATCGACGTGATCGTGCGCCCCCACCGGTGTCGACGCCGGCAGCACCCGCAGGCTGCCGGACATGCCCAGATGCAGCACCGCGCTGCCGGCATCGGTATCGAGCAGCAGGTACTTGGCGCGACGACGCACCGCGTCGATCCGTTGACCAGGCAGCACGGCGCTGATTTCCGGCGGGATCGGCCAGCGCAGATCCGGCCGGCGCAGGGTCACCGCTGTCACGCGGCGGCCTTCAACGTGCGGCGCCAGACCGCGGCGCGTGGTTTCGACTTCGGGCAGTTCAGGCATGGCGGCAGTGTCTCAAAGTTGGGGAAGCTCCGAACAAGGCGGGACACTGCGATGTGGATTTTGTCCCACGGGGACTTCCTTCGGTCGTAGAGCGGCGCTTGCTCCGCTGCTATTGATCTTTGCGCACCATGCGAAAAGCAGCGGAGCAAGCGCCGCTCTGCAGAGCCCGGACACCAGCGGGGCAGGCTCCGCTCCAGGCCTGCGCTGCAGTGGCCGGGCCGTTGTCGCCAGACTGCGCCGCACATCAGGGGGAACACATCGAATGCGACGTTTGATTCTGGCCGCAGCCTTGACGCTGTGCGCGCAGCTGGCATGGGCGGCTGCGCCTGTAGTGGCCCCGACGGAGGCGCCTGTCATTGGCGACATTCCGCCACGGGCGCTGGGCAAGGACGGCAAGGGCAAGGACGGCAAGGGCAAGCTGATCAACCTCGCCGACTACCGCGGCAAGGTCGTCATCGTCACCTTCTGGGCCTCGTGGTGCGGGTTTTGCCTGAAGGAACTGCCGGCGCTCAACGACGTGCAGACCGGCGCCGGCGACCAGTGGCTGAAGATCATCGCCGTCAATGTGCAGGACGACAACGACGACTACCGGGCCATGATGAAACAGATGCGCGGCTACGCGCTGGCGATGACCCGCGACCGCGACGGCGCGATCGCAGCGGCTTATGGCGTGAAGGCGTATCTGAACCTGTGGATGATCGATCCGCAGGGAAAAGTGGCCGTCCACCACGTCGGCTACGGGGAATCCTCGCTGCAGGGCATCGTTGAGCAGATCAAGCGCTTGCTCAACCTCGAAATGGCGCGCCAGAAAGACCCCGTCGCGGGCTAACTTGCTCATATCTCTGAACAGCATGCGGCGGTCACGGGTGACTGCCACCGTGGCAAGCCTCATCATTTACGCGCACCCCTCCGAGTGACCGTAATGCCCGCTCCCTTGCTTGATGCTTCCATCCTGAACTTCCTCGCCGGCGGCCTGTTCCAGGCCAGCTTCGCCACCCTGGTGATCTATTTCCTGATCGCCACCCAGCTCACCATCTTCGCGGTGACGTTGTACCTGCATCGCAGCCAGGCGCATCGCGGCGTGGATTTCCATCCGGCCGTGGCGCATGTGTTCCGGTTGTGGGCGTGGCTGACGACGGCGATGGTCACCCGCGAGTGGGTCGCGATCCATCGCAAGCACCACGCCAAGTGCGAGACCGCGGAGGATCCGCACAGCCCGCAGTTCCATGGCATCGGCAAGGTGTTCTGGCGCGGCGTCGAGTTGTATCGCGAAGCCAGCGCGCAGCGCGCGGACATCGACCAGTACGGCAAGGGTTGCCCGGACGACTGGCTGGAGCGCAACGTCTACGGCAAGCACCCGACGATGGGGCCGACGCTGCTGCTGTTCATCAGCTTCGCCATGTTCGGCTTCGCCGGCGTCGCGATCTGGGCGCTGCAGATGGCGTGGATCCCGTTCTGGGCCGCGGGCGTGGTCAATGGCCTCGGCCACTGGTGGGGCTATCGCAACTTCGAGACCACCGACACAGCGACCAACCTGACACCGTGGGGTTTCTGGATCGGCGGCGAAGAGTTGCACAACAACCATCACGCGTTCCCGAGCTCGGCGAAATTCGCGCTGCGCAAATGGGAATTCGATATCGGCTGGGCCGCGATCAAGCTGTTGGAGAACGTCGGCCTGGCGAAAGTGTTGCGCGTGGCGCCGTCGCTGGACGTGCGTCCCAACATCAACGTGCCCGATACCGACACGATGAAGGCGCTGCTTGCGCATCGTTTCCAGGCGATGACCGATTTCCAGCGCAACGTGATCAAGCCGGCCTTGCGCGAGGAAGCGCGTGTAGCGGGCGCAAGACTGCGCGCGCTGTTGCCGCGCAAGCTCCGCAAGGGCCTGGCCGATGACGGCCGCTGGCTCAAACCCGATGCGCGCGCGCAGTTGCAGGCCTGGGTGTCGCAGCGCCCGCAGATCCGCACGCTGGTCGAGCACCGCGCGCGGCTGACGGCGTTGCTGGAAGCGCGCAGCCAGAACGCCGCCGAGTCGCTGCAGAACCTGCAAGCGTGGTGCCGCGAGGCGGAAGCCAGCGGGATTCGTGCGCTGCAGGAGTATTCGGCGCGCCTGAAGGGCTATTGCCTGCACCCCGTGCGCGCATAACGATGTCGCGACCGTCATGCAGGCGGCGCCCCAAGGGCGCGATGAAGCGCTACCGGGAAATCCCCATCGCGCCCATGAGTGGCTCCTGCAGAGTGCTGGCGCTGCTGGCGGCGCTGCCGGCGTCGCTCTTTGCACAAGTCACCGCCACCAGCGACTACCTCGCGCGCATGGATGCCAACCGTGACGGCCGCGTTGCGCTGGTCGAATACCAGGACTGGCTCAGCTACGCCTTCGATGCGATGGACACCAATCGCGACGGCGTGCTGTTGCCTTCGGAGTTGCCCGGTGGCCGCGGCAGGCAGGTCACCCGCGTCGAACATCGCGCCAAGCTGGCCGCGACGTTCCTGCGCCAGGATGTCAACCGTGATGGCAGCCTCAGCGCCAAAGAGCTCGCCGCGCCACCGCGGTAGGAGTGGGCCTCGGCCCACCGCTTGTTCGGCGACAACGGAAAATGCCGGGACGAAGCCTTCCCGGCGCGTAGGCGAGGAAAAAGCGCTGGCCTCCGGTCCGGCCGTCGATCACCGGCGCTGGCTTGCCGCCGGGTGACTTGATCGAGGCGGCGTGCGCGATCGCTCGCCCGGACACGTCGGCGATGATTTGCCCAGCGTCTGCTGGCCGCCGATGTGCAGGTCGGGCAGTGGTTCGTAGGCGGCGTATTGCGCCCGAAGGAAGTCCCCTGGGGGGGGGGGGCGCAAAGCTGAATCGCTGCGGAGTGCCTGCGCGGCAGAAGACGCCGAGACGACCGCCTCCCGAATCCGGCACACTTTCCGCTCGCACGGGAGGAGAAATCGCTGATGTCGAACATGCCGCATGTCTATCCCGTGCCCGATGCCTTTGCCGCTGGGGCACGCATCAAGCGCGCCGATTACGAGCGCCTCTACGCGGAATCCGTCAACGACCCGGATCGTTTCTGGGCCACCGTCTCCGAACGCATCGACTGGAGCCGCAATCCGACGCAGATCAAGGACGTCAGCTTCGACCTCGCTGATTTCCACATCCGCTGGTACGCCGACGGCGAGCTCAATGCAAGCGTCAACTGCCTCGACCGGCACCTGCCGACGCGCGGCGACAAGACCGCGCTGATCTGGGAGCCGGATGACGCGAGCGCGCAAGCCAAACACGTCAGTTATCGCGAACTGCACCGGCGCGTGTGCCAGCTCGCCAACGCGCTTCGCAACCTCGGCATCCGCAAAGGCGATCGCGTCACGATCTACCTGCCGATGATTGTCGAAGCCGCCGTCGCGATGCTGGCGTGCGCGCGAATCGGCGCGATCCACTCGGTGGTGTTCGGTGGGTTTGCCGCGCAGTCGATCGCCGATCGCGTCGCCGATTGCGCATCGAAACTGATCATCACCGCCGACGAAGGCGTGCGCGGCGGCAGGAAGGTGACGCTCAAGGCCAACGTCGATGCGGCGTTGAAGCTGCCCGGCACCAGCACGGTGGAAACGGTTCTGGTGGTGCGCCACACCGGTGGCGTGATCGACATGCAGATGCCGCGCGACCGCTGGTATCACGCCGTCGTCGATCCTCAACCGGTCACCTGCGCACCGGAACCGATGAACGCGGAGGACCCGCTGTTCATCCTCTACACGTCCGGCAGCACCGGCAAACCGAAGGGCGTGTTGCACAGCACCGGCGGCTATCTCGTGTTCGCGAGTTACACGCACGAATGCGTGTTTGACCTGCGCGAGGACGACATCTACTGGTGCACCGCCGATGTCGGCTGGGTCACCGGTCACAGCTACATCGTGTACGGACCGCTCGCCAATGGCGCGACCGCGCTGATGTTCGAGGGCGTGCCGAACCATCCGGATGTCTCGCGTTTCTGGCAGGTCATCGACAAGCACCGGGTCACGCTGTTCTACACCGCGCCGACCGCGATCCGTGCGCTTATGCGCGAAGGCGATGCGCCGGTGAAGAAGACATCACGCAAGTCATTGCGGCTGCTCGGCACCGTCGGCGAACCGATCAATCCGGAGGCGTGGCGGTGGTACTTTGAGGTGGTCGGCGATGGGCGTTGCCCGGTCGTCGACACGTGGTGGCAAACCGAAACCGGCGGCATCCTGATCACGCCGTTGCCGGGTGCGGTCGATGCGAAACCGGGATCGGCAACCAAACCATTCTTCGGCGTGCAACCGGCGCTGGTGGATGCCGAAGGGCACATCCTCGAAGGCGCGGTGGAAGGCAACCTGGTGCTTCTCGATTCGTGGCCGGGACAGGTGCGCACCGTCTACGGCGATCATCCGCGCTTCATCGAGACGTATTTCAAGACGTATCCAGGGATGTATTTCACCGGCGACGGGTGCCGTCGCGACGCCGACGGCGATTACTGGATTACCGGACGCGTCGATGACGTCATGAACGTCAGCGGCCATCGCATCGGCACCGCGGAGGTCGAAAGCGCACTGGTGTCGCATCCCAAAGTGGCCGAGGCGGCCGTGGTTGGTTTTTCACATGACCTGAAAGGTCAGGGCATTTATGCCTATGTCACTCTGATCGTGGGCGAGGTCGAGAGCGAGGAACTGCACAGGGAACTCATCGCGCATGTCCGCAAGGAGATCGGTCCGATTGCGACGCCCGACCATCTGCAATGGGCGCCGGGGTTGCCGAAGACGCGCTCGGGCAAAATCATGCGGCGGATTTTGCGGAAGATTGCAGAGGATCAACCCGATCAGTTGGGTGATATCTCGACACTGGCCGACCCGTCGGTGGTGGATGTGTTGGTAAGCAATCGACGTAACATCTGATCCCGTTTTGCAGCATCGGCAGCATCGGGCTTGTGCTCTTGCAGGAGCGGCTTCAACAGCGCAGCTGGTCAACCCAGTGACTTTCGTTCCGGTGCTGAAAAAAGCAAAAGCCCGCTTTTCGGCGGGCTCTGCATGGTGGATCTAGAACTGGATCCCCGCCTTCGCGGGGACGACGCATCGGCAAAGCCGCGCTGAAGCGCGGGCCGATACGTCACTTGATCTTGCCTTCCTTGTAGATCACGTGCTTCCGGACGACGGGATCATATTTCTTGATCTCCATCTTGTTCGGCGTGTTCTTCTTGTTCTTGTCGGTGGTGTAGAAGTGGCCAGTGTTGGCCGAGGAGATCAGACGTATCTTGTCGCGTTTGCCTGCCATGATTTATCTCCTCAGACCTTTTCGCCGCGGGCGCGGAGTTCGGCCAGCACGGAATCGATCCCGTTCTTGTCGATGGTGCGCATGGCGTTGGCGGATACACGCAGTTTCACCCAACGGTTTTCCGTAGCGACCCAGAAGCGGCGCTCGTGCAAATTGGGGAGGAAACGGCGGCGGGTTCGGTTGTTGGCGTGTGAGACGTTGTTGCCGCTCATCACACGCTTGCCGGTCACTTGGCATACACGGGACATACGCACCTCGATCAGTTGTTGTGTCGCCCTTGGCCAGGGAGACGGCGGCCTCGGCGCTGCGACAAGGTTGTCGAAGGCCACGCAATTCGAGTCAAAGATCCCGGATGCCAACGGGGTCGCTGTGCGGAGGCGGGCGGAATCGCGTTTCCGGGCCCGGTCCGGGCATGAGCCGGACGCAGCGAGCCGCGCATTATGCCCCGCCCCAGCGGCACACGCTAGCCTTAGGGTTGAACGCGCCGGAGCGCGTGGGAAACTTCTCGGCGCAGCGCTTTTCCTCGGGCAGGTCCAGCGCACGGCCCCCGGCCGGCCGGTCTCTACCTCTAGTGCCTCGCGCGGTCCCGGTGCCAGCCGCGGTGGCGGATGTCCAGATACAGGCTGTAGGCTGCCGTGAACGCCGGAAACAGGTTCTGCAGCACGCCCACGGCGTCCTGCTTCTGCGAAAAAATGAAGTAGCTCAGCGTCATGACGCTGCCGACCAGGCTCATGTACCAGAACACCCGCGGGATCACCGGCTTGCCCGCCTGCCTGCTGGCGATGAACTGGATCAGCCAGCGGCCGCCGAACATCAGTGCCCCGGTCAGCCCGATCAACTTCCATGGCGACATGTGCAGGCCGGTCCACTCCAGCCAGGCGATCGGGGCGTTCATCCAGTCCATGTCGGAGCCTTCAGAGTTCTTCGACGGCGGTGCGTTTGGCCCGCCGGATCAACCAGCCCACGCCACGCAGGTCGCTGATGCCGACCAGCGCGCGATTGAGGTTGTTGTACTTGGACACACCGGTCGAGCGGGCGCGATGGTTCACCGGCACGCTGATGGTCTGCCAGCCCGCGCGCTGCATCAGCGCCGGCAGGTAGCGGTGCATGTGGTCGAAGTAGGGCAAGTCGAGGAAGGCGGCGCGCTCGAACAGCTTGGTGCCGCAGCCGGTGTCCGGCGTGTCGTCACGCAGCATGCTTGCGCGGATCGCGTTGGCCCACTTCGATGCCCAGCGCTTGCTGCCGCTGTCCTGGCGATCGACGCGCCAGCCGGCGATCAACTTCGTTTCCGGCGTCGCCGCATCGCGGGCGGCAAGCAGTTTGGGGATGTCGGCCGGATCGTTCTGCCCATCGCCGTCCAGCGTCGCGATCCACGCACCGCGTGCGGCCTTGATGCCATTGCGGAGTGCGGTGCTTTGTCCGCT
>JAYTAY010000328.1:0-3349 GCA_043737255.1 Luteimonas sp. | reverse complement strand
TACGGGCGGCGTACCTGCTCATGGCGCTGGGCCGCATGGCCGAAGCCGAAGCGGTGTTGCGCAAGCTGCCACCGGAAAAGCTGGCGCCGGGACTGTTCAATACGCCGCCGAATCCATCGAGTACATACGCGGAAGATCCGTTGGTGGTCGGCGCATTACGCCTGCAGCGTGGCGACGTCGCGGCCGGCACCACGCTGATCGAAGCAGCGGCGCGACAGGCCGCCGCCCGACCGGTGGGACGCGGCACGTTCGCGCGAGGATGGCTGGATGTGATGGCCCTGGCGCAACTGGGACGCCTGGACGAGGCCTGCGCTGCGTTCCGCACATCGGTCGATGCCGGCCACTTCACCGAGCTGGCCTACTTTGGCGCGGATCCGTTGACGGCGCCGTTGCGCAAGCAGCCGTGCTACGTGGAGACGCTCGCAAAAGCACATGCGCTTGCAGCTGCGGAGGTGGAGAAAGCGCGCGCGGCCGGCTTGTTGTAACCGGTGCTCAGCCAGCTCCGGCTCGGCCAGCGGTCACCCACGCCAGCGTCGCCATGCGCCCCCCGCGCTGGTCACGGCGGTGCGAGAAGAAGCGTTGCGGATCGGAGATCGTGCACAGGCCACCGCCAAAGACGCGTGTCACGCCGACATCGGCAAGCCGCATGCGCGCTAGTGCGTATAGATCGACCCGCCAGTGTCCCGGACGCGTTGCAGCGAATGCGGTTTCGCTGCGTGTATCGCGCGACACGAATGCGCAAAAAACGTCTTCGCCGATTTCGTAGGCGTCGAGGCCGGCCGCTGGCCCTAGCCACGCCATGATCTGACCGGAATCCGTATGCATGGCGGCGACCGTGCGCTCAAGCACGCCCGCGGCGAGTCCACGCCAGCCCGCATGCGCGGCGGCGATTTCACTGCCGTTTTCGGCAGTGAAGACAACGGGCAAGCAGTCGGCGGTGAGGATGGCAAGGACGGTGTCGGGTGAGGAGGTAATCGCAGCATCGGCTTCCACTTCTTTGGCAGCATTCGTAGAGGCGGAAGCAAGAGCCGCTGCTTTGTCGAATCGCACGACATTGACGCCATGAACCTGCTGCAACCAATGCGGTTCGGACGGCAGCGAAAACATCTCGACGAGCTCCCGCCGATTCATCATCACCGCATCCACGTCATCACCGCAGCGCATGCCCATGTTGAAACGGTCGAACGGTGACCGCGACACTCCCGCGCCATGACGCAACGTCGTGAACGCCCGCACGCCAGGCGGCGCCGGCCAATCCGCGCGCAGGATCGTGCTTGTCACCACGCGCTCATCGCTGCGCCGCAGCCGCCGCCTTCGCATCGGCGCGCAACGCCACCAGCAGATGCTGCATGTCGGCCGGCAACGGTGCACGCACGCTGACCACTTTGCCTGAGGTTGGATGGGTGAACTCGAGCACCTCCGCATGCAATGCCTGACGCTTGAAGCCGCGCAAGGCCGCGATCAATTCCTCGCTCGCGCCCTTGGGCAACTTCAGCGGGCCGCCGTACAGCGGGTCGCCGATGATCGGGTACTTGATGTGAGCCATGTGCACACGGATCTGGTGCGTACGCCCCGTTTCGAGGCGGCATTCCAGCGCGGTATGCGCACGGAAGCGTTCGCGCAGGCGGTAATGGGTGATGGCATCGCGGCCATCCTCGCGCACCGCCATCTTCAAACGGTCGCGCGGGTGGCGTTCGATCGCGGCATTGGCGGTGCCGCCGGACACCAGCGCGCCGACCACGATCGCCAGGTATTGCCGATGCACATCGCGCGCAGACAGTTGCGCGACGAGTGCGGTATGCGCCGGCAGCGTGCGCGCCACGACCATGACCCCAGAGGTGTCCTTGTCGAGCCGGTGCACGATGCCTGCGCGCGGCAATGTCGCCAGCGAGGCGTCGCGGAACAGCAGCGCATTGACCAGCGTGCCGGTGGGATTGCCCGCGCCCGGATGCACCACCAGGCCAGCCGGCTTGTCGAGCACGATCACGTCGGCGTCCTCGTACAACACGTCGAACGGGATGTCTTCGGGCTGCGCATCGATCTGCGCTTCAAGGATCACATCCAGCGTGGCCACCTCGCCGCCGCGCACCGGATCGCGCCCGCGCACGTCGTCGCGGCCGTCGAGCCGGGCGTTGCCGGACTTGATCCACTCGCTCAACTTGGAGCGCGAGAATTCCGGGAATAGTTCTGCCAGCACGGCGTCGAAACGTCGCCCTGCGGCCGCCTGCGGCACGGTGGCGTTGCGGAGCATGCTGTCCGGTGGCATGCCGTCCAGGGGCTGGCTGTCGATGGGTTCGTCGGTCATGGGTCTTACATCCGGAATAGTGACCGGGCGTTCATCATCCGGATTCGGGCGCGGAGCGGCCTACGGTATTATCGCCGCTTCCGTCCAGATCGCGGCATGCCGCAGCCCCATGACCCTACGCTCCCCTGTCTGCACTTCTTCCTTCCGCCTCGTCCTGATTACCTTGTTGATTGCCCTGCTCGCCGGCCCCGGTTGCGCGCGCTTCGGCAAGATGTTCAAGAAGAGCGATGTCAACGAAGGCGTCCCGGTCGAGCAGTTGTACGCCAAGGGTCACAAGTCCTTGGTCGAAGGCAATTTCGGCACCGCCACGGAAACCTACAAGCGCCTGATCGCGCAATACCCGTACGGCGCGTACGCCGAGCAGGCGCAGATTGAAGTGGCCTTCGCGCAATACAAGTCGGGCAAGCACGACGATGCAATCAGCAGCATTGACCGCTTCATCCGCACCTATCCCACGCATCGCAACGTGCCTTACATGTATTACCTGCGCGGGTTGTCAAATTCCAAGCGCAATGCGGTGTTCCTGCAACGCGTGTTCGCGCTCGACACCAGCAGCCGCGATCTGGCCGCGCCACAACAGGCCTACAACGATTACAGCATCGTCAGCGAGCGCTATCCGAACAGCCGTTACGCCGCCGATGCGCGCCAGCGCATGGTGTTCCTGCGCAATGAATTCGCGCGCTTTGAAATATCGACCGGGCTGTTCTACCTGCGCCGCGGCGCCTGGGTGGCAGCGGCCGATCGCGCCAAATACCTTCTGGAAACCTATCCGCAAAGCGAACACCAGAACGACGCGGTGGCCATCCTGGCCGAGGCCTACACCCGTCTCGGCAACGAATCACTCGCCAGCGACGCCAAGCGCGTGCTGCAGGCCAACGACCCGCAGCATCCCTGGTTGTCGGGCGGTTGGCCGCAGGATCCTTCGGTCTTCAGCAAGCTCAATCCTTTTGCGCGCGAGCGCCGCGGCAGCTCTGCCGCGGATTGATTGCACGCCATGCCGTAGGGCGGAATCCGCGCAGAGGCTTCCGCCGCATGTCGTTCCGA
>JAYTAY010000327.1:0-7791 GCA_043737255.1 Luteimonas sp. | reverse complement strand
TGGAGTTTTCCGATTCGCTGATCGATGCGTATCGCGACGTACCGCAACTGGCCAATTACCTGCATCTGCCGGTGCAAGCCGGCAGCGATCGCATCCTGGCGGCGATGAAACGGGGCTACACCGTGCTGGAATTCAAGCAGAAGATGCGCAAGCTGCGCGCGGTGCGTCCGGATATTTCCATCTCGTCGGATTTCATCGTCGGCTTTCCAGGCGAAACCGATGCGGATTTCGACAAGACCATGAAGCTGATCGAGGACGTCGGCTTCGACCAGTCGTTCTCCTTCATCTATTCGCGCCGCCCTGGCACGCCCGCGGCCGACCTGGAAGACAACACTTCGGACCACGTAAAGCATGCTCGCTTGGAGCGATTGCAAGCGGCCATCAACGCGCATTCGGCGGCGATTTCGGAAGCGATGGTCGGCAGCGTGCAATCGGTTCTGGTTGAAGGTCCGTCACGCAAGAATCCGAACGAACTGACCGGCAAGTCGGAGAATATGCGCTCGGTGAATTTTCCCGGACATGCGCGATTGATTGGACAGTTCATCGACGTCGTGATCACCGAGGCAATGGCGAATTCGTTGCGTGGGCGGGTCGCCATGGCAGACGAGCAGGCAGCCGCGTAATTGCCAGCAAGCAGGCAGCCCGGGTAAGCGCAGCGCACCCGGGGCTCTTTCAAGACGCGACGTAAAGATCAGTGGCCCCGGGATGACGCGCGAACGCTAATCCAGTCGCTTGCGGAAGCGCAGGATCGCCAGCACCATCATTAACGTGGTGAAAGCGAGTAACGCCAGCACATCCGGCCACAGCTCCAAGAGGTTCGCGCCCCTCAACATCACGCCGCGGATCAAGCGCAGGAAATGCGTCAACGGCAACACCTCCGCCAGCCACTGCACGACGCGCGGCATGCCGGCGAACGGGAACATGAAACCCGACAGCAGGATCGATGGCAAAAATACGAAAAACGCCATCTGCATTGCCTGAAACTGCGACTGGGCCTTGGTCGAAATCAACAGTCCCAGCGTGAGGTTGGCAAAGATCAGCAACACTGCGGCGAGATAGACATCGAGCACGCTACCGCGAATCGGCACAGAGAACAGCAACACGCCCAGCAACAAAATCACCGTGGTCTGTATCAACCCAATCGCCGCATACGGCAACACCTTGCCGATCATAAGTTCCGCGCTGGACACGGGCGTTGCGATCAGCAACTCCATGTTCCCGCGCTCGCGCTCCCGCACGATCGAAACGGCGGTGAACATCACCATCGTCATGGTCAGGATCACGCCGATCAACCCCGGCACGATGTTGATCGCCGACTTTCGTTCCGGGTTGTAGAACGCGACCACGCTGATTTGCGGCGTGGTGCGCGTGCTGCCGGGCGTTGTGTCCAGCGGCAATTGCGACAATTGCACCGCGGCGCTTTGAACAACGGTGTCGCTGCCGTCGACCAGCACCTGCACCGCTTCGCGACCCTCGATGCGACGGCGCTCAAAGTCCGGCGGAATGACGACACCGATGCTGATCCGGCCGCGACGCAGCATCTCCATCAATTCCTGCGGCGTATTCGCACTCGCTACCGGCTTGATCACGCCGGTGGCTGCCATGTCCATCAGCACTGCACGCGATGATGTCGTGTTGGCTTGATCGGCAATACCTGTGGAGAGATTGCGCAAGTTGAGATTGATCGCGTAACCAAACAACACCAGTTGCATCACCGGAACGCCGACGATCATCGCCAACGTGACGCGATCGCGGCGCATCTGCCGGAGTTCCTTCACCACGATCGCTAGCAGACGGCGCAGCTTCACGCAGCACGCTCCTGGGTTCGATTCCCGTCAACCCCTGCACGGCCTCGCGTAGCAGAAACAAACACGTCCTCGAGATTGGGCTGCGATGCGACGACATTCGCCTGCAGTCCCGCTTGCAACAATGCATCACGCATGGTCGCGACGACATCCCCATTGCGCGTGGCCAGCACGCGCAAACTGTTGCCGATCTGCGCCACGCTGAGCACGCCCGGTACCGTGATCAGGATTTTCTGCGCTCGACGCGGCTGCGCCGCTTCCACTTGAACCGTGCGCCCGGCCAGCGCTTCGGTCAGCTCCAGCGGCGTGCCGTCGGCGACCAGCGCGCCGTGGTCCAGGATGGCGATGCGATGACAGCGCTCGGCCTCGTCCATGTAATGCGTCGACACCAGGATCGTGGTGCCGGCATCGGCGAGGTCGAAGAGTTTTTCCCAGAAGTCACGGCGCGATTCGGGATCGACCGCACTGGTGGGCTCATCGAGGAACAGCAATTCGGGTTGATGGATCACGGCACCGGCCAGCCCGAGGCGCTGTTTCTGGCCGCCGCTCAGCGTACCGGCGAGTTGTTTCTGACGATCATTGAACCGGTATTGTCCAAGCAGCTCATCGATGCGCCTGGCTGCCTGCTGTTTCGGAATGTCCTGCACCGCGGCAAGGAATTCGAGGTTCTCGCGCACGGTGAGGTCCTCGAACAACGAGAACTTCTGCGTCATGTAACCGATACGGCGACGCAGCTCCTCGGATTGTTCAGGAATGTGCAGGCCAAGCACTTCAATGTCACCCGCGCTCGGCGTCAACAAGCCGCACAACATGCGGATCGTCGTCGACTTGCCGGAACCGTTGGGGCCAAGAAATCCGTAGACACAGGCAGGTGGCACGGTGAGGTCGAGGTTGTCCACCGCGACGAGTTGCCCGAAACGCTTGGTCAGGCCGCGGGCGTGTATTGCCGGTTCTTGCTGAACTGATGCGACCATCAGTTTTCGCCTGACCAAAACAACGTCATTCCCGCGAAAGCGGGAACCCCGCGACTTAGCTGTTGATTTTCGCGACAGAAAGCAAGAGCGGGATTCGCCGGGTTCCCGCTTTCCCGGGAATGACGAGCGAAACCACACGCACGGAAATTGTCATTCACTGCGCTCGCCTGCATCAAATTCGACGCGCACCGGCAAACCCGCAGGCAAGTCCACCGCGTCCTTGCCAAGCTCGACTTCCGCCAGATAACTCAAACGTGCCGCGTCATTGCCGATCAATGCGTAGTACGGCGTGAATGTCGGTTCACTGCGGATCATGCGGACACGGCCCGCATACGCTTGTTCGCGGCCATCGACAAACACGTTGACGCGATCGCCAACCTTGGTATTGGCACGTTGCGGCTCGAGAACGTAAATCCGCGCATACGGCGCATCGCCCACCAGCAGGATTGCCAGCGGCGCGCCGACCGGAGCCTGGTCACCAAGTTTGTACGGCAGGCTGTCGATCCGACCGGCGCGCGGCGCGACGATGTTCAATTTGTCCAGCGTGACTTGTTGCGCAGTGGCCTGCGCTTCGGCCGTACGCACCGATGCTTCACCCTGCGCGAGTTGTTCCCTTCGTGCGCCGTTGCGCAGTTCGGCCAAGGCCGCTTGCGCGGCGCGTACTTGCGCATCGGCATTGTCGGCCGCGGCGCGTGCGCGATCGACGTCGGCCGCGGCGACGAGCTGCCTGCGGCCGAGTGGCGCGAGTCGGTTGTGGTAAGCGCGCGCATCACGTTGCTGCGCCTGTATCGCCGACAGATTGGCCTGCGCCTGCTCGATAACTTCGCCGCGTGCGCCCGCTTCCAGTTCGGACAGCACCTCACGCTGGCGCTGCGCTTCGGCCTGCGTGGCTTGCGTCTGAGCCTGCACGCGCGTGCGCTCCAGCGTCAGCAGTCGCGTGCCGGCCTGCACGTGCTGCCCTTCGCGCACATCGATGGCAACGATGCGCTCGGCGGCGGGTGCGGGCAATGTGACGCGATCGTATTCGAGCGTGCCCAATGCTTGCGGCACTTCGTCGCGACAAGCTGCAAGCGATGCGATGAGCAGCACACACAGACAGCATCGAAGCGAAATCACCTGTTTCATTTTTTGAGCTCCAGTCCGCGATTCAACAGCGCCAGCGTGTGCAGGCGCAGCGCGTTGAAATCGAGGTCGTCGGCCGCAAACAGGCGCCGCCAGATCGGCGCGCCGGCCGCGGGAAACAAGGTCAGCCCCACCAGCGACACCATCAGCAGGCGCGGGTCGAGATCGGCATTGATCTCTCCCCGCAATTTCGCCGCCTCGAACTTCTTGGCCATCATTTGCGGCACTTGCGGGCCGATCTGGTTGAACAGCACGTCGCGCAGCGCGCCGCCTTCGCACAACACTTCCCGCACCCACAACGATGGCAACCACGGATGCTCGTTCACGATATGACCGATGCCGCTGACGAAACCGGCGACCAGCGCCGCGATGTCGTCGCCCGCTTGCAGCAACGGCGCGCGCATGGTGGCGAAGATCGGCAACAGTTTTTCGTCGATGACCGCCTGCTGCAGTTGTGACTTGTCGCCGAAGTAGTAGTGCAGCAAGGCCGGCGTGACATGGGCTTCGTTGGCGATGTCCCGCAACGAAGTGGCCGCGATGCCCTTGCGGACGAAGCATGCAACGGCGGCATCCAGCAGATGAGAGCGCAGGTCCGGGCTGTCGCTGGTAGGCCGGCCAGGGGCACGTTTGCGAGGCACGGTCGGCTTGCGGGCAGACGTGCTTGAGCCGCTTTTGGTCATGATTTTAATTTAATTGACTATTTAATTAACTGCAAGTGCACGTAACGGCTGCCACGATCCTTCGGGAGTGGCGTACGGAGGTCGGGCACAAGTATTGGTTCGTCATCCCCGAGCTTTGTTGATAGCGCCCTCGATGGCAGCTACACAGTCCCCGCGCTACCCTTCCCCCCTATGACCAACAACCAACAACGCGACTTCCTGCTCGAACCCGCCGACATCGAGCGTCTGGCCAACCTCAACGGTCCGTTCGACGGCCACCTGCGCCAGATCGAACTGCGACTGGGCGTGGAGATCGCCAACCGCGGCAATATCTACCGCGTCACCGGTGGCGAAGATGCGGTCGCGACGGCGGAACGCCTGCTGCGCGCGATGTATGCCGAAGCCGGCGAAGACACGCTGACACCGGAGACCATCCATCTCGCGCTGAGCGGCGCGGGCGCCGATCGCGTGGTCGAGGACGACATCACACCGCAGGACGTCGTGATCAAGGTCAAGCGCGGCACCGTGCGCGGACGCGGCCCGAACCAGACCAGCTACCTGCACGCGATCGCCATCAACGACATCAACTTCGGCATCGGTCCGGCCGGCACCGGCAAGACTTTCCTCGCGGTCGCCAGTGCAGTCGAGGCCCTCAACGAATCGCGCGTGCAACGCTTGATCCTGGTGCGGCCTGCGGTGGAGGCGGGCGAAAAACTCGGCTTTCTTCCCGGCGATCTGTCACAGAAAGTCGATCCATATCTGCGGCCGCTGTACGACGCGCTGTATGAAATGCTTGGCGTCGAGAAAGTCCTCAAGCTGCTCGAGAAGAACGTCATCGAAATCGCGCCGCTGGCCTACATGCGCGGCCGCACGCTCAACGATGCCTACGTGATCCTCGACGAGGCGCAAAACACCACCATCGAACAGATGAAGATGTTCCTGACCCGCATCGGTTTCGGCAGCACCGCGGTGGTGACCGGCGACCTGACCCAGGTCGATCTGCCCAAGCACCAGAAATCGGGTCTCAAGGATGCGCTGGACGTATTGCACGGCGTCGAAGGCATCAGTTTTACGTTCTTTACCTCCCGCGATGTGGTGCGCCATCCGTTGGTGGCGCGCATCGTCAACGCGTACGAAGCGCGGGACGCAAAAGACACCGCAACAGGTCCGGCGTAAGATCGCGCAATGACCCGTGGTCCCGTTCGTCTCGACGTCTCCGTCAGCTATGCCGCCCCACGCGCCGGTCTGCCCGCAGCGGTGAGTTTCCGTCGCTGGGTCGCCGCAGCGCTCGACGGCCGCATTCGCGAAGCCGACCTCGCCATCCGCATCGTCGGCGCCAAGGAAGGCCGCGCGCTCAACCGGCACTATCGCGGCAAGGACGGCGCCACGAACGTGTTGAGTTTCCCGGCGGAGTTGCCGGAAGGCCTTCCCGCAGACATGAAGATGCCGCTGCTCGGTGACATCGTCCTGTGTGCGCCCGTCATCGCCAAGGAGGCGCGCGAGCAAAAGAAGCTGCTGACCGCCCACTATGCTCACATGACCGTGCATGGCGTATTGCACCTGCTCGGCTGGGATCACAACGACGATCGCGAAGCCGAATGCATGGAACAACTGGAACGCGAAATCCTGGCCGGGCTGGGCATTGCCGATCCGTATCATTATTCGAGTTGATTCGGCGGCACTGTGCGCCACAAGGCGACGCACCTCCTGGTAAAGCACGCCGTCACACATCCACGCTAGACTTGGCTGGTCGCTCCACTTCCGGAGCCTCGCTTTAGACACGATGTCAGACGACCCCGACAGTATTTCCTCGCCGGACATTCCGGAAAAACGACGTAGCTGGCTTGAACGCATCAGTTCGGCGCTTTCCGGCGAACCGGCCACCCGCGAAGACCTGGTCGAATCGCTGCGCGATGCGCAGTCCGAGGGCCTGATTGCGGCCGACACCCTGCGCATGATGGAAGGCGCAATCGCCGTATCCGACCTCAGCGTTGGCGACGTGATGATCCCCCGCTCGCAGATGATCGCGCTGCCAGCCGAAGCCAACTTGCTTGACCTGATGAAACAAGTTGTCGAATCCGGCCATTCGCGGTTTCCCGTGCATGGCGACGACAAGGACGAGATCCTCGGCATCCTGCTGGCCAAGGATCTGTTGCGCGGTGTGGTCGCCGACAATGGCCCGGCCACGGTGCACGAGTTGTTGCGCCCCGCGGTGCTGATCCCCGAATCCAAGCGGCTCAACGTGCTCCTGCGCGAGTTCCGGCAGACACGCAATCACATGGCGATCGTCATCGATGAATACGGCGGCGTCGCCGGCCTGGTGACGATCGAGGATGTACTGGAACAGATCGTCGGCGAGATCGACGACGAGCACGACGAGGCCGAAGACCTGCCCGCACAGATCGCCGCGCAAGCGGACGGCCAGTACGTGGTCGATGCGCTGACGCCGATTTCAGATTTCAACGAACGTTTCGGCTCCGACTTCGACGATGACGAATACGACACCATCGGCGGACTGGTCACGTCCGCGATCGGACATCTGCCCGAGTCCGGCGAGGAACTCACGCTGACCCGCTTCACGTTCCGCGTCGCACGCGCCGATGCGCGCCGCGTGCATGCGTTCCACGTCGGTGTACATGGCGAATAACCTCCTGAACGAATCGTCGATGACGCATCTGAACGACGGTGTGCTCAAGGGCAATCGTCCAAAGCGCAGAAGCTGGAACGCTCCATGTAGGAGCCTGCAAAAACACCGCTCTTCGCGCCTCCTGATTAGGTTACTGCAGTGTGCGTTTCTGCTGGTTTTTTCAGCGCTGAATTTCGCAGCCTTCGCCACACCCCGCATCGGCGTGATGACAATGCAGCCAGGCGAGATTTTCTGGGAGCGCTTCGGCCACAACGCGATCGTTGTCGACGATCCACAACGGGGCGCGCCGGTCTCCTACAACTTCGGCTTCTTCGACCTCACCGAACCCGGTTTCATCGGCCGTTTTATCGATGGCGAAATGGAATACGCACTGGTCGCCTTGCCGCTGGAACAGGACCTGTTGCTGTATCGCGACGAAGGCCGCGGCGTCACGTTGCAATGGTTGAACGTGACGCCCCTGCAGGCCGAAGCGATTGCGGCCGCGCTGGAAGATAACGCCAAGCCTGAGAATGCGCGCTATCGCTACGACTATTTCACGGCGAATTGCTCGACCCGCGTACGCGATGTACTCGACCACGGTTTGG
>JAYTAY010000326.1:0-7814 GCA_043737255.1 Luteimonas sp. | reverse complement strand
CCCGAGTAGTCGCCATCGAGATCGATCACGCCACCGGCTTGAAGCGGGTTGGCTTGCGGCGCAGCGGGAATCGCGAGGAATTGTTCGACCGCGCGTGTTCCTGAGTAGCCCATGATGCGCAGGCTCTGGCGATCATCAATGGCGAAGTCATAGATCGCGCCAAGCTGATTTTGCGAGACATCCTTGCGCGTGTTGAACAGGCTCGCTTGCGGCGTGGCCTGGCGAGGGTTGTCGCGAAACTGCGCGGCGCTCAGTCCGAGCGGGTCCTGCGCCATCGGAATGTCGACACTGTTCCCGATCACCGTCAACGTACCGCTGTCGCCGACTCGCCAGGTGAGTTTCGCGTTGCCCGAGTTGCGCCGCGCTGCGCTGTGGTCGCGATAGCCGTCCGTATCGAATCGGCTGAGCGACACGTTGTAGCCCAACGATCCGCTGCTGCCACGAAGGTTCGCGCTGGCGCGACTGGTGCCGTAATTGCCAACGATAATGCCACTGCGCAGTTCGGGTTGTGCACTTCCTTCGGCCGTAAACAACTGGATCACGCCGCCCGACGAATTGCCGTAGAGCGCGGAGAACGGGCCGCGAAGCACCTCAACACGCTCGGCGGAATCCAGACTGAAATGCGAAACCTGCCCCGACCCATCCGGCATCGTCGCCGGAATGCCGTCGGTATAGAGGCGCACGCCACGCACGCCGAACGTGGAGCGCGCTCCAAAGCCGCGAATCGAAACCTGTTCGTCCTGCGCGTAGTTCTGCCGATTGCGAACCAGCACGCCAGGAACGCCATCGAGCACCTCGGACAGATTCACGCCAAGCTTCGGCTGCGTGATGTTGTCGATGGCCACCGCATCAATCGCCGCAGCCACATCGACTGCACGTCGTTCGCTGCGCGTGGCGGTTACCACGACACCGGGCAATGTTTCGCGTTGTTCCTGCGTGACGGTCAGTGACGCCGGGTTCTGCGTCGGTTGCGCAAATGAGGGCGCGGCGATCATCAATATCGTCAGTGTGATCAACACGCGTAACCATAACACGACGCAGCGTCGTTCCCTGCCATCGTTACGGCGGAACGAAGACACATTGGGTGAGGCTATTGCGAGCTGCAAGCGTTCGGGCGACACGTGAGATAGTCAGAAATCAACGGTCGTCACCTTAGCGCACCGTCGTGGATCTAGCGCATGGGCTCTGCTGTCCGCGATGTTCTCGCCAGCCTCGTTCAGAAGCCGTCAAAACCTCATCGTCATGACGCGCGTAGGACTTCGCGCGTCATGACGACAGTTTCACGTTTGATCGTGTTCGCGAGTTTTGTTCGTACGCACTCGCCCAATCCATTACGCCACCCTGCGGGCAATGTTTAAGCCGGTTCGCCTCCCCGAATCGGGATGTCGTTCACCAGCACGCGACATTGCTGCGTTGTCAGTCGCGGCGTTCGTTTGCAAGGATCGACGCTGCCCTTTACCGCTCTACGATCGCACCGCCATCACGGCGTTTCTCAAACTGGCAAGCGAGGGCTCACAGCAAGCATTCGTAAATGTCGCCCGTTTCAGTGCGCTGCGGATCGGGATTTGGCGGTCGCCGTCGTGTTCATCAAGCGGTCGGTAATAGCAATGCCAATGGCCGACAGGATGAACACGCAATGGATGATGGTCTGCCAGAGCACGCCGGTCGTGGTCAGGGTGGAGCAGCGCGGGTTGGTCATGGTCAGGTCCTTGATCTGCGCAAGCATCTCGGCAGTGCAGAACGGGAGCCCGTCGAGGGTGCCGGCGGCGACGAATGTCTTCAGCAGGTGAATCGACGAGATGCCGATGATCGCCATCGCCAGCTTCACCTTCAGCACCGAGGCATTGACGTGGCTCAGCCATTCCGGTTGGTCCGGATGGCCAACCAGCCCGAGCCGTGACACGAACGTTTCGTAACCGCCGACGATGACCATGATCAGCAGGTTCGAGATCATCACCACGTCGATCAGGCCCAGCACGATCAGCATGATCTCCTGCTCGCCAATGCTGGAGGCGCGGGCGATCAGGTGCCACAGCTCCTTGATGAAGAGGAGCACGTAGACGCCTTGGGCCGCGATCAGGCCGAGGTACAACGGCAGCTGCAACCAGCGCGATGAAAAGATCAGTGCCGGCAGAAAGGCCAGCGGCTTGTGGGTAAGTCGGGGGTCGGTCATCACGTCAGCCTGGCGTCAAAGCCTGCGATTCTAGCAGCGCGTTGTTGCACTGCGGAATCGACCCTTCGGCCGCACGTCACGCCCTGCGAAACTCGCACCATTGATGCGTTAGCCATGGCGACAAGACAACCTGACGGAGCGGTCCAATCGGCTTGACATGCAACAGTTTCAGTGTGGCGCAGCACTCAGAAAATTGACAGGTTTGTCTTCGCGGCGAACAGCTCCAGCGCCTTCATGGCGAGTACCGAGTTGCCGGTGCTATCGAGGGCGGGTGACCAGACGCACAGGCTGAGCTGGTCGGGCACAATCGCGACGATGCCGCCACCGACGCCGCTCTTGCACGGCAGGCCTATGCGATAGGCGAATTCCCCGGCGGCGTCGTAGGTGCCACAGGTGAGCATCAGCGCGTTGATGCGGCGTGCCTGGCGATTGCTGACGACGCTACTTTCATCGACCGGGTCCACGCCGTCGTGGCTCAGGAATCCCGCGGCGCGCGCCAGTTGCCGGCAACTCATGCGGACCGCGCATTGGTTGAAATAGACATCGAGCACGTCGGCGACATCGTTGTCGATCGCGCCAAAGCTCTTCATGAAATTCGCCAGCGCCACGTTACGGTAGCCGCTGGTCGCTTCGGATTCGGCGACCTCATCGTCAAACGTGATCGGCTCGCCGCAGAGTTGGCTCAACAGTGCAAGTATCGAGGCCTTGGCATCACCAGCGCTGACCAGTCGATCGGCGACACCCAGCGCACCGGCATTGATAAAGGGATTGCGCGGCACGCCGTTCTCGCGCTCCAACTGGACCAGCGAATTGAACGGGTTGCCGGAAGGTTCGCGACCAATGCGCTGGAACAGCGACTCGCCATGCAGGCGCATCGCCAGGGTTAGAGAAAACAGCTTGGAAATGCTCTGGATTGAAAACGGCACGGCGCTGTCACCAGTGCTTGCTTCCACGCCACCGCAGGTGCGCAGCGCCATGCCGAACTGGTTTGGCGATACTCGCGCCAAAGCTGGAATGTAGTCGGCGACTTCACCTTGCTGGCCGAGCATGGGCACGATCCTGGCGTGGATATCGTCGAGAATCCTCTGAAAATTCATGCGATGGCCGGCCGTTGCGGACGCCCATGACAGCACATCGCGACGGCAATACGATACCGGCATGCGCGCTCGGCCGTATTCCCTTTGCCGTAGTTGCCACCCCGAACCGCCTCGTTTGCTACCCTTGCGGGCTTCGGTCCGTCGCTGCTGGAGTTTCCATGTCATATCCATTGCTGGCGCGTGTCGGACAACGCTCGATCGAGCGCGCTGCGTTGGCGGCGAGCCTGTTGCTGATTGTCGCCATCGTCTGGTGCGGCGTGCGCATCGCACTGGCCATGTGGCCACGAGGAGACGCCGCCGCAAACGTGGTCCCGGCGCGCCTGCCTGAAGCCAATTCCAGCGTGCCCACCGTTTCGGTTTCGCGCTGGCATTTGTTCGGCAACGCCGGCGCGGGCGTGGCGAACCTGCGTACCTTGCCGGCGAGCACGCTGGCTCTGGCGCTGCGTGGCACGGTCGCCGAGCGCGATCCCACCACCGGCGTTGCTGTAATCGGCGATGGTCAGAATGAGCGCGCCTATCGCGTCGGCGACGAGATCGACACCGGTGTCAGTCTGGTCGAAGTGCATACCGACCATGTGGTCATCTCGCGCGATGGCACGCGCGAGTCGCTCATACTTCCGCGCCAGGCCGCGGGCGCAGCACAACCGGGGCCAATTTTTGATCTGTCGGCCGCCAATACATCGGCGCGCAAGCCCGCGACCCCCACGACAGAAGCCACGCCGGCCCCGTACACACCGCCGCAACTCGCCAACGGCGCCGTCGACTGGGAAAAGTCGATGGAGCAGGTGCGCAACAACCCCGCCCAGTTCACCCAGCTCGCCACGCCTGTGATCGAGGATGGAAAGCTGCTCGGCATGCGCGTGCGTGGGCTCGACGCAGCAACGATGACCAAGCTCGGCCTGGAAGCCGGTGACCTGGTGACAGCAGTCAACGGCATCACCATCGATTCACCGCAACGCGCGGCGGAAATTCTCGCCAGCGTGCAAAATGCGACCAGCGTGCGGGTAACCGTGCAGCGCAATGGCCAGCCGGTCGACGTGACCGTTGGCAAACCATGATTCCCACGGACACTCCTGCATGAAACTGTCTGCACTGATCGTATTTTTCATCGTCGCGATGTCGCCTGCCTGGGCGCAAGTGCCGCCAGCCGACGCAATGTCTGCGGCTACCAATGACGGCCGCCACACGTTGAACCTGAAAGACGCCGACATCCAGGCGTTGATCGCAACGGTTTCCGAAATCACTGGCCGCAACTTCATCGTTGCGCCGAATGTGACCGGCAAAGTCACCGTCATTTCAGGCCGGCCGATGAAGCCGGACGAGATCTATGATGTGTTCCTGTCGGTGCTGCGCGTGCACGGCTATGCGGCGGTGCCGTCGGGCAGCATGATCAAGATTGTTCCGGAGGCGCAGGCGCAGCAGGATGGCTCCAGCGGCATTGGCGCTGCAGGTCGCAGCAGCGACGAAGTGATTACCCAGATCGTTCCGGTCAAGCACGTTTCGGTGACCGAACTATTGCCAGTCTTGCGACCGCTGATGCCGCAAGGAGCGCAGTTGATCGCGAACGGTAGCTCCAATTCGCTGGTGATTTCCGATCGCGCGAGCAACGTGTCCCGGATCATGGACATCATCCGTCGCATCGACACCGTCTCCGAGGCCGAAGTGGAAGTGATTCCGCTTTCGCATGCGAACGCGACCGAAGTGGCACGCACGCTGACCTCGTTGGCCGGCAACGACGCCGCGCAACCGAACGGCTCGGCCAAGGTGTTTGCCGATACGCGGACCAATTCGATTTTGCTGTCCGGCTCCAAAACCGAACGCCTGCGCATGCGCGCCTTGCTCGTGCATCTGGACACCCCACTGGACAGTGGCGGCGCCACCCAAGTGGTGTACTTGAATTACGCCAGCGCGAAAGATCTGGTTCCGATTCTGCAAGGCGTAGCATCGACGTTGACGGGCGAAGCGCCGCCGTCATCCGGCCCGTCGGTTGCCAGCGCACTTGGCGCTGCGGCAGGCATCACCTTGCCGTCAAGTGCGGGCTCATCGTCTGGCGCAAGCGGCGGAATCGCGACCATCCAGGCTCACGAGCAGACCAACGCCTTGATCATCAGCGCGCCGCCGGCAATCTACCGCTCGCTGCAATCGGTGATCCGCCAGCTCGACGTACGCCGCGCACAGGTGTTGATTGAAGCGGTGATCGCTGAAGTGGCCGACACCACCGCCAGCGAACTCGGCGTGCAGTGGTTCACCGCGCCTCAGAGCGACGATGGCACGCTTGGACAAGGAGTGATCGGTGGCACCAACTTCCCTGGCCCCAATGGCAATTCCAGCCTGCTTGGACTGGCCGCCAATGCGGCGGGTTTGGGTGGCCTGGGCGGACTCTCGCTCGGCTACGTCGATGGCACGGTAAAAATTCCCGGCACCGACACCGAAATCTTGAATCTCGGTGCCCTCGTGCGCGCGCTGCGTGGCGATGGCAAGACCAACATTCTGTCGACGCCGTCGATCCTCACGCTCGACAACCAGGAAGCCGAAATCAAGGTTGCGCAAGAGGTGCCCTTCCTCACCGGCAGTTACAGCGCGACCGGCACCGGCGGCGGCAACAGCGGCGTCAGCAATCCGTTCCAGACCATCGAGCGCAAGGACGTTGGCCTGGTGTTGAAGGTGACACCGCAGATCAACGAAGGCGATGCCGTTCGCTTGGCGATTCATCAAGAGGTCTCGTCGCTAGCTCCGCAGGTGTCCGGCGCGGTTGATCTGGTCACCAACAAGCGCGAACTGACCACCAACGTCATCGTCGCCGATCGCGCGCTGCTGATCCTTGGTGGCTTGATCGACAACCAGACCAGCGACACCAATTCCAAGGTGCCGGGTCTTGGAAGTATTCCGATCCTCGGCAACCTGTTTCGCTATCGCTCGAACAAGAACGAGAAGCGCGACCTGATGATTTTCCTGCGTCCGCAGATACTGCGCGACAAGGCCAGCGAAAGCGCCGTGTCCAGCGAGAAGTACAACTACATGCGCACCGAGCAGTTGCAGTTGCGCCAGCAACAGTGGCCGATCACGCCGGACCACGAGCAACCGCTGCTGCCCAAGGTGCACGACTTCCTGATGAGCCCCAGCCTTGATGGCGAGCCGATCCAGAAAGGCGCGACTCAACTTGACGGCAACCCTGCTGGCGCCAAACCGGGCAAGCGTCGGTGACTGAGGCGGTCGCCGAACGACCGTCGCGCCCCAGCTTCGGCTTCGCGCGCCGGCATGGCGCGACCTTGCTCGCATGGCATTCCGATCACGCTGAAATCGCCTGCCGGAGAGGCGTGAAACCATCGGTGCTCGCCGAAATGCGTCGGCATCTAGGCATCCCGTTGAAACTCGCCAGCTACGAACCCGCCGAGTTCGAACGCCTGTTGCGCGACCTCTACGAGCAAGGCGACGATGCCCGCGCAATGGTGTCCGACCTCGACGAAACGCTGGACCTTAAAACACTCGCCGACGAGTTGCCGGAACCCGAAGACCTGCTCGAAAGCGAAGACGACGCGCCGATCATCCGCCTGATCAATGCGCTGCTCACCGAAGCCGTAAAGGAAGGCGCCTCGGACATCCACGTCGAGCCTTACGAAAATCGCCTTATCGTGCGCTTCCGTATCGACGGCGTGCTGCGCGAAGTGCTGGCGCCACGCAAGGGCATTGCCAACGCCGTGGTCAGCCGCATCAAGGTGATGGCCAAACTGGATATCGCGGAAAAGCGATTGCCGCAGGACGGCCGCATCGGTTTGCGCATCGCCGGCCGCCCAGTCGACGTGCGCGTGTCGACTATTCCGGCCGGTCGCGGCGAGCGCGTCGTGTTGCGCCTGCTCGACAAGCAAGCCGGCAAGCTCGACCTGATCCACCTGGGCATGGGTGACGAACTGCGCGGACGTCTGGAAAATCTCATTTCGCGACCGCACGGCATTTTGCTCGTCACCGGCCCAACCGGCTCGGGCAAGACGACAACGTTGTACGGCTCGCTGCTCAAGCTCAACGACAGTTCGCGCAACATCATGACTGTCGAAGACCCGATCGAGTACTACCTGGACGGCGTCGGCCAGACCCAGGTCAACACGCGCGTCGACATGACCTTTGCACGCGGCCTGCGCGCCATCCTGCGACAGGATCCGGACGTGGTGATGATCGGCGAAATCCGCGATCTGGAAACCGCCGAAATCGCCGTGCAGTCATCGCTGACTGGTCACCTTGTTCTATCGACCCTGCACACCAACTCAGCCGTCGGAGCCATCGCACGGCTGCGCGACATGGGCGTGGAGCCATTTCTGCTTTCATCGAGCCTGATCGGCGTGATGGCGCAACGCCTCGTGCGCGCTCTTGACCCCGCGACGCGTGAGCCGTACCAGGCCACGCCGGGCGAACTCGCCGCGTTCGGCCAACCCGCCGACACGATTGCGACGCTGTATCGACCGAAGACCGATCTCACAAATCGCCACGCCGGCTACAAAGGCCGCACTGGCATCTACGAATTGATTCAGGTCGACGAAACCCTGCGCAAG
>JAYTAY010000325.1:0-3366 GCA_043737255.1 Luteimonas sp. | reverse complement strand
CCTGCGCTGTCGGCAACCACGCGGCGCGATAACTGAAACGGCGCGGTTCGGGCGCGTCGTCCTCATCGATGGCCAGACCGAAGGCGGCCGGCGAGAACGGCTGCAAGGCATGGCGCACCGGCAATGCCGCGTGCGCGGCTTCGACATCGGCGTGGTAGCCGGCAGCGACGTCGAGCAATTCGCTCACCAGCACCGACGGTTCGCGCACGCTGCCATCGCGCGGATCGGCGCCGAGCCAGCTGACGTAGAACACGTCGGAGGCGGCGGCAAACAATTGCAGGAACAGGAAGCGGTCGTCGTCGCGCAGCGAACGGTCGCCGTGTCGGCGATTGGACGAGGTGAGCTCCGCAGCCAGCCGGTTGAGGCCGGCGGATGGATCGCGGCGCGGGTAATCGCCGTCGTTCATGCCGAGCACGCAGATCACGCGGAACGGGATCAACCGCATCGGCACCATCCGCCCGAAGCTGACGCCGCCGCTGAGCAAGGGCGCCCGCGTGTCGGCGGCGCCGAGCACGGCGCGGAAATGCGCACGCACGATGTCGGGCGCGATGGCCTGCGTGTAACCGGCGGCATCGGCGGCGCTGCGGAACTGCGCGATCGTCTCGCGCAGCCGCGCCAGCGTGTTCTGGTCGGCCACGTCGCTGGGGCGCGCCGGCAGCAGGGCTTCCAGCAACCCGAGCAGGCGTTCGCTCCAGTCCTGCGGCGTGGCCGGACGTGCAAGTTCGTCGGCGTAGCGCTGCAACAAACGCAGGCGCCGCAGCAGCAGGTCGAAGGCATCGAGCGCGCTGCCTTCCAGCGCGGGCCACGGCGCGATGCCGCCAAGCATGTCCGTGTCGCCTGTCGCCGCGCCCAGCAGCAACCGCTCCAGCGCGAACTGCCAGGTGTAGCTTTCGTCGGCCGGCGCATCGTGCTGCTGGCGATGCGCGGCATCCAGGCCCCAGCGCGCGCCAGCCTCCTCCAGGCAGGCGCGCAAGGCATCGAGCGTGGCGAGGTCGAGCCCGGCCTGTTCGGCGATGGCCGGCGTTGCCAGCAGGTCGAGGGTTTCGTGCAGACCGAAGCGCGACAGCGGCAACGCCAGCAGGCGCAGGAACACGTCTGCCAGCGGCTCCGCGGCCAGCGGGCTGTTGTCGGCAATCGCATAGGGAATGAATTCACGGCCGCTGCTGCCGCCGAACACGGCCGCGATCGCGGGCGCATAGAGATCGATGTCCGGCGCCAGCACCGCAACCTCGCGCGGTTGCAGCGGTGGATCGAAGCGCTGGCCTTGCGGGGAATTGGGCTCGAACAGTGCGCGCAACTGGTCGTGCAGCACTTCGATCTCGCGCTGGCGCGTGTGGCAGCTGTGGAATTGCAGGCTGGCATCGTCACGGTCGACGGCCGCGCGCCACGGCTTGCAGGGAGCAGGTTCGCGATCAAGCAAATCGCGCTGCAGCTGCTGCAGCAAACCGCTGTCCCGCGGTTCGGCGTAAGCCGCAATCTCGCCCGACGGATGCACCACGTCGTAGCCGCCGAGCACTGCCATGAAATCGCGTCCCGCCGCGCCCCAGGCCTGCAGCAGCGGATTGTCATCCTCAATCGCTGCAGCATTGAGCGCGTCGCCGCCGGCCGTGCGCAAACGTTCGCCCAGCGTGCGCAGGTCGCCCCAGTACTTGCGCGTCGGCGTCGGCAGGTAGAAATGCAGCACGCCCGCGCGCGCCTGCGTGGCGATCACGCGCAGCACGTCGGGCGAAACGTTGAGGCAGGCGAAGGCGAACAGGCGCGTCGGCAATTGCGTGGGAACCGGCGCGTCCTCGCCGCCGTATCGCGCCAGATAATCGTCGATGCGCCGCGCGCGATGCGACCGGTTGCGCGCGATGTGCCGCCACAACGCCGCCTGCGCATCGTTGGGCGCAACCCCCTTTTCCCACGCCAGCAACCAGTCGCGACGCCAGGCCTGGTATTTCTCGAAGACCTGCGCCAGCTCACCCGCCAGCGACCAGCCGCGCAAGGGATCGGGGTGGTCGAGGTAGCCACGCAGCGAAGACAGCGCCGGCTCGCGCAGCACTGCCGGGTCGGTCAGCGCGGCGTGCAGCCGCCAGTGCAGGCTGGCGGCATCGAACTCGTGACCCGAAGCCGGCAGGTTCGCATCGAGCGCCTCGCGGACGAATTCGCCGGGGGTCAGGAAGCGCAGGTTGGCGGCGATGCCATGCGCCCGCGCCAAGGCCAGCTGCAGCCAGCGGCGCATGGCAGGCTGCGGGATCAGGATGGTGTCGGGCGCCAGCAACGGCATGCCGGACGCGGGCGTGCGCAGTTCCTCGGCCAGCAAGCCGGCCAGGACGTCCAGCGAATTGCCGTGGTAGAGGCGGAAGTCCGGCGCGTTGGGCATAGGCCCGCATGATGCCGGAGCCGTGTCGCAGGAGGCGATACGGCCGCTGGCGATGCGGGGGACAATCGGTCGCTGCTCCCGCGCGATTCAGCCGTCGCTAGCCAAGCTGCGCAGGGTTTTCGCCATCCAGCCTTGAATCCCCGCATGTCCTCCGATACGCCCGCCGTCCAAATACACAACCTGCGCCTCGAGCGCGGTGGACGGGTGGTGCTGCGCGATATCGACCTGGCCGTGCCGCGCGGCAGCATCACCGCCGTGCTCGGCCCCTCGGGCAGCGGCAAATCAACGCTGCTGGCCGCATTGACCGGTGAGCTGGTGCCCGCGGCCGGCCGCGTCGAAGTCTTCGGACAAACCGTACCGCTGCAACAGCGCCAACTGCTGGAGTTGCGCAAAAGCATCGGCGTGCTGCTGCAGGGCAACGGCTTGCTGACAGACCTGACAGTTGGCGAAAACGTCGGCCTGCCGCTGCGCACGCACACCGACCTGCCCGAACCGGTGATCCGGCGGCTGGTGGAGATGAAGCTGCATGCGGTCGGCCTGCGCACCGCGACCGAACTGTTTCCACGCGAGTTGTCCGGCGGCATGGCGCGCCGCGTGGCGCTGGCGCGTGCGCTGGCGCTGGATCCCCCATTGATGATCTACGACGAGCCATTGACCGGACTCGATCCCATCGCCAGCGGCGTGATCATGAGCCTGATACAGCGCCTCAACGACACGCTCGGGCTGACCAGCATCATCGTCACCCACCACGTACACGAGACCATGCCGGTCGCCGACCACGCCATCGTCATCGCCAATGGCGGCATCGTGTTTTCCGGCACGCCGAAGTCACTGGAGGCGACCAGCGATCCGCTGGTGCTGCAGTTCCTGCGCGGCGAGCCGGATGGACCGATTGCGTTCGATGCGGTGACGGAGCGTGCGGCGTGATGGTGTCGGCGCATGCTTTCTCGCTCGTCATCCCAGCGCAAGCCGGGATCTATTTTGACTTGACGTTTTGCCGT
>JAYTAY010000324.1:0-3367 GCA_043737255.1 Luteimonas sp. | reverse complement strand
GGACGATTTTCAACCAGCGAAGCTGGTCTACCCAAGCTCCTCCACATCGTCACGAAAAACCCCGGGTATCGCTGCGCTCCACCCGGGCTACGTTGTTGCTTCGACCCGGATTCTGCACTTCATTATTTGCTGGGCCGCCTTGCCTCGCCTGCATGACGCAGCCATCATGCGCGCATGAACCAGGTGACCACGAAAACCCATCCGAACCTGCCCAGCTGCGTAGTCAATTGCGCCGTCTACCGAAAAGGCGTGCGCGAAGACATCTCGCTCGATCAGATCAGTGATGTGCTGGCCGTCGATGACGACAGCTTCGTGTGGGTCGGCCTGTACGAGCCAGACGAGGACTTGCTCGACAAGTTGCAGGAAGAATTCACCTTGCATGACCTGGCGATCGAGGATGCGCAACACGCCCACCAGCGACCCAAGCTGGAGACGTATGGCAATACGCTGTTCGTTGTCGTGCACACCGCCCAGCTGCTGGACGGTCATGTGCGCTTCGGTGAGACGCATGCCTTCGTCGGCGCACGCTTTCTGGTGACGGTGCGCCACGGCGCTTCCTTGTCGTATACGCAAGTGCGTGAGCGCTTCGAGCGCGAGCCGGAACTTCTCCAGCTCGGTCCTGCGTTCGCTTTGTACGGCATGCTTGATTTCGTCGTCGACAACTACACACCGATCGTCAACGAGTTCCGCGATGAATTGAACGAGCTTGAGAAGGATATTTTTTCCGATACGTTCCGCCGCGAAACCATCATCAAGCTCTACGACCTGAAAAGGGAACTGACGCAAACTCGGCTGGCGGTTGCGCCGTTGCAGGACATCCTGTCTCAACTCACGCGCACCCAGGTCGCGCAGGTGGCGGAAGAAACCAAACTGCATTTCCGCGACGTGCTCGATCACGTGGTGCGGCTCAACGAATCGATCGATACGCTGCGCGAGATGCTGACTGCAGCCATGAGCGTCAACCTGTCACTGGTCAACATCAACCAGGGTGAAGTGGTCAAGAAGCTCGCCGGCTGGGCTGCGTTGCTCGCCGCGCCCACGCTGATCGCCAGCTGGTACGGTATGAACTTCGTGCACATGCCGGAACTGCCGGGCCGTTACAGCTACTTCGTGGTGATCGGCATCACCGCGGTGGTCTGTATCGGGTTATATCGCTACTTGAAGAAAGTGCGCTGGTTGTAGGTGCGAATTCGTTCGCACGCTTTGGCCCAAGAGCGTGCGAATGAATTCGCACCTACAAGACTCGCGGCATCCGTGCGCGCGATGCTTGCTGCAGACTTTTCAGGAAAAGAGTCATGACGGCATTGGCGAAATTCGGTTGGGCGGCGTTGTCCGTGTTCGCCGCGTTCTGCCTCGGCACCATCGCGCTGACACGCGGCGAAACCATCAATGCGATGTGGTTGGTCGCGGCATCGGTATCGGTCTTCTTCATCGGCTACCGCTTCTACTCGCGCTACATCGCCGAGCAAGCCTTGCGACTGGATGCGACCCGCATGACGCCCGCATGGCGGCGCAGCGACGGCCTCGACTACGTACCCACCGACAAATCGGTGCTGTTCGGCCACCACTTCGCCGCGATCGCGGGCGCCGGCCCACTGGTGGGCCCCGTGCTTGCCGCGCAGATGGGTTACCTGCCCGGCATGATGTGGATCCTGTTCGGCGTGATCTTCGCCGGCGCGGTGCAGGACTTCCTGATCCTGTTTTTCTCGGTGCGCCGCGACGGCAAATCGCTCGGCGACATGATCCGCGGCGAAATGGGCGCCGCGGCCGGCATCACCGCCATGGTCGGAATCCTGATGATCATGGTGATCCTGCTGGCAGTCCTGGCGCTGGTGGTGGTCAAGGCGCTCGCGATCAGCCCTTGGGGCACGTTCACCGTGGCGATGACGATTCCGATCGCGGTGTTCATGGGCATTTACCTGCGTTACCTGCGACCGGGAAAGATCCTGGAAGTGTCGGTGATGGGTTTCGTGTTTCTGTTGCTGTCGATCTGGCTCGGCGGCGTGGTCGCAACATCGCCGACGTGGGCGCCGATGTTCACCTTCGATGCGAAATCGCTGGCATGGATGCTGATCGGCTACGGCTTCATCGCCGCGGTGCTGCCGGTGTGGCTGGTGCTGGCGCCGCGCGATTATCTGTCGACATTTCTCAAGATCGGCACCGTGCTGCTGCTCGCGGTCGCGATCCTGATCGCTGCGCCGCAATTGCAGATGCCAGCCGTGACGACATTCATCGATGGTACCGGCCCGGTTTTCGCCGGTTCGTTGTTCCCGTTCTTGTTCATCACCATCGCCTGCGGCGCGGTCTCCGGTTTTCATGCGCTGATTGCGTCCGGCACCACGCCGAAGATGTTGCCGAACGAACGTGATGCCCGATTGATCGGCTACGGCGGCATGCTGATGGAATCCTTCGTCGCGGTGATGGCGCTGATCGCCGCCTGCGTACTGCAGCCGGGTGTGTATTTCGCGATGAATGCGCCCGCGGCGCTGATCGGAACGACCGCCGAACAAGCTGCGCAGACGATCAGCAGTTGGGGGTTCGTGCTGACGCCGGAGGTGTTGACGGCAACGGCGAAGGAGATCGGCGAAACCACCATCCTGTCGCGTACCGGCGGCGCGCCGACGCTCGCCGTGGGCATGGCGCAGATCCTGCACGGCCTGGTGGGCGGCGGCGGCATGATGGCGTTCTGGTACCACTACGCGATCCTGTTCGAGGCGCTGTTCATCCTGACCACGGTCGATGCCGGCACGCGCGTGGCGCGTTTCATGATCCAGGAATTCATCGGCCTGGCGTATCCGCCGTTCCGGCGCACCGAAAGCTGGGCGGCGAACGTGGTCTGCACGGCCATCGCGGTGTCGCTTTGGGGCTATTTCCTGTACCAGGGCGTGGTCGACCCACTCGGTGGCATCAACACCTTGTGGCCGCTGTTCGGCATTGCCAACCAGATGCTGGCCGGACTCGCGCTGGTGTTCGCCTGCGTGGCGCTGGTCAAGATGAAGCGCGAGAAATATCTGTGGATTCCGCTGCTGCCGACCGCATGGCTGTTGATCTGCACCATGACCGCCGGCTGGCAGAAGTTGTTCCATCCCGACCCGAAGATCGGTTTCCTCGCCAACGCACGCAAGTTCGGCGATGCGGCTGGGCGCGGCGAAATCCTGGGGCCGGCAAAATCGATCGAGGAAATGCAGCGCGTGGTGTTGAACAACCAGGTCGATGCGGCGCTGTGCGCGCTGTTCATGGCCGTGCTGGTGTTGACGGTCTTGTTCGGCCTGCGCGCGGCGTTCAAGGCGCGGCAGTCGACAACATCGACCGCACAGGAGACACCGTATGTGGCGTTCGAGGCCTGACATGACGACGATGATGAACA
>JAYTAY010000323.1:0-16838 GCA_043737255.1 Luteimonas sp. | reverse complement strand
ATGCCGCTGGCGTTCGGCTGCATTGCCGCTGCGCTAATGCTCTGGCAGGGCAGCGACTGGATGGGAGAGAAAGGCTCGTCGTGGCAGTTCGTCGTCGGCGTCGGCATGGCCTGTGCCGTCACCGCGTTGCCGATCCTGATCCTGTTCATGGAGAAGATCGAGATCCTGCGCAAACCCCTCGGCCAGCGCGTGCTGCGCTATGCCAGCCTCGACGACATCGCGATCTGGGGCGTGCTGGCGCTGATCCTGCTCGACTGGGAACGCATTGGTCGCCAAGTCGGATTCCTCGGCGCATTTGTTCCAGCGGCGATGGCGTTTCGCGCGCTGATGCGCCGTGTGCAGGAAAGCGATCGCTGGTACATCGGCTTGATCTGGCTGGCCGTTTGCGGGTTTGCGGCGGATTGGGCCGGGCTGCACTTCATGGTCGGCGCGTTCCTGTCCGGCGTTGTCATTGACCGCGCGTGGTTCGACGGCGATCGTCTCGACCTGCTGCGCCACCACGTGCTGCTGGTGATCATGCCGGTGTTTTTCCTCAGCACGGGCTTGCGCACCGACTGGGGCCTCGGCGGCAGCGTGGTATTCGCTGCAGCCGCCGTGCTGCTGCTCGCGTCGGTGGCCGGCAAACTTGCCGGCGTGCATCTTGCTGGGCGCCTGCTGAAGTGGCCGCCCGGCGAGGCCTCGATCATCGGCTGGTTGTTGCAGACCAAGGCGCTGATCATGATCATTTTCGCCAACATCCTGCTCGACCGCAGCATCATCAGCGCCGAAGCGTTCACCGCGTTGCTGTTGATGGCAGTGGCGAGCACGATGCTGACCGTACCGATGGTGGTGCCGAAGCTTCGCCACATCGCATCCGCCGCGCCCGACGCATCGCCAGGCAGCAGGCTCTGATCAATCTCGTGCGGGTAGAGCGGCGATCACACAGATCCGTGACGCCTTTGCGGGCTTGATCAGAGCATCCGTTGATCGCCGACCGCGTCAGCCTGCGCAACAATGCGACCGCTGAGTGTCGCAATATCGCCAAGCGTTGCGACGAACTGATCGCCCACCTGCAGAGGACCGACGCCCGCTGGTGTTCCGGTGAAAATCAGGTCGCCCGCTTGCAATTCGTACAGGCACGACAGCGCATTGATGATCTCGGCCACGCGCCATGCCATCTGGTTAATGTTGTCTTGCTGCCGGCATTCGCCATTGACGGTCAGCGTCAGCGCGGCAGCACTCGGATGCCCGACCTCGCTGACGCGACGCAGGGCCGATACCGGCGCGGAATGATCGAAACCCTTGGCCGTGTCCCAGGGCCGACCCTTTTGCTTGGCTTCCAGTTGCAGGTCGCGTCGGGTCAGATCCATGCCGACGCCGTAGCCGTAGACGCGTTCCAGTGCCTTTTCGACCGGAATATCGCGACCACCGCTGGCCAACGCGACAATCATCTCGACCTCGTGGTGCAGGTTGTTGGTCGCCGATGGATACGGCACGTCCGCGTTGCCGACGACAACCCCATCGGCCGGCTTCATGAAGAACATCGGCCGCTCGCGGTCAACGCTGCTGCCCATCTCCTGCGCATGCAAGGCGTAGTTCTGGCCGATGCAATAAATGCGGTGGACCGGGAAGCGATCGGCTGTACCGACGACGGAAAGCGTCGCAATTGGGGCGGGTTCGAAAACAAAGGCCATGATGACTCCGTTGCGAATGTTCTGGCGTAGCACGAGAATCCAGCATGTCCTGCGTAAGCGCCATGCTGCGTTATGCTTTAGACATTCGGTCGCAGGTGCGGTCGATCCGGATCACTTTAGGGGGCAATCATGAAGAATCAAGACCGTTTTGCGAAATCGGTTCCGTTGCTGTGCGGTGTGCTTTCCGCGTTGGTCGCGGTATCGCCGGTTGCGGCGAAGCAGAAGTCGGCGCAGCAGATTCGCGCCGAGAAGTCGGCTGAAATTCCGACCTGCTCCAAGAGCCTCGGCGCCATCGCGGTGATCGAGCCGGACACCAACTGGTGGTACGCCCAGCAACTGGGCTCGCCAGCGGCGCTGCTTAAGGTATTCGTCAGCAAGTCGCGCTGTTTTACCTTGGTTGATCGCGGCAAAGGCATGGAAGCCATGAAGGCGGAGCGCGAACTGGCCTCTGGCGGCGAATTGCGTGGTCGCTCCAATATTGGCAAGGGTCAAATCAAGGCGGCGGACTATGTTCTGATTCCTGATCTTGTCTCACAAAATTCGGACGCTGGCGGCAATGCCATCGGCGGCATGCTGGGTGGTTTGATCGGCAATCGCACACTTGGTGCGGTGGTCGGTGGCATCAACATCAAGAAGAAATCCGCCGACGTGGTGCTGACGGTAACCGACGTGCGTTCGTCCGAACAGGTTGCCATGGTCGAAGGCAGCGCCAGAAAGACCGACCTCGGTTGGGGTGCCGGCGGTGGTGCGTTCTTCGGCGGCTTTGCCGGCGCGGGTGCCACCGGGTACGCGAACACCGAAATCGGTCAGGTCGTCACCCTCGCCTACCTGCAGGCTTATACCGACCTGGTCGCGCAATTGGGTGGCTTACCCGACAACGCCTCGGAGGCGAATTCGCAGCAGGCGGTCACGATGAGCAAGCCGGGTCGATTGTTTGCAAACTCGAAAGGTAGCGGCGCTGTCGTGCGTCCGCTTGATTCCGGAATGATGCTTTACCCGACTGGAAACAAGGACGGCGTCATGTGGGAAGTCGAGGATGAACTCGGCAACAAAGGCTGGGTATCGTCGCTGTTGTTCGGATTGTCCCGCTGATCCGTATCGCCCCGCCGGGCAACCGCCGGGGCGTTGGCTGCAGCTTGTTCCACCGCCGATACCACCTGATGCGCTGTCGGCAAAAACCAATCGAATGCCCTGATCGTGTCTTCCCTCCCATCGATGTATGCGCCGGCCAATGGCGATTCGGAGTCTGCCACTGCGCGACTTGGCCTGAACGGCTGGCTCGGCTGACAATGGACCTGCGCTCGCATCGACGACTGTTGGAGGGCTGCATCGGCACCAGCTTTCGGCTTGGGCGGCGTCATGTTGCAGGCAATTGATCGCGGCTGGCGGGTAGTCGCGAGCGGTCTGGGGTTTGCGACGTTCGGCCTCGGTGGCGTCGTGCTTGGGGGCATCGGCGTTCCGCTGCTGCATCTGCTAGTGCGCGATCGCGCGCGGAGGCGAACCTTCGCTCGCAAGGCCATCCACTTGGGATTCCGGGTGTTTGTTGGCTGGATGCGCCTGTTCGGCGTGCTGCGTTACGAAGTGATCGATCAGTGGCGGTTGGAACGCCGCGGGCTGCTGGTGCTGGCCAACCATCCCACCTTGATCGACGTGGTTTTCCTGATTTCGGTGATACCGAACGCCGACTGCGTAGTGCGCTCGGGGCTGTTCCACAACCCGTTCATCGGAGCACCGGCGCGCGCCGCCGATTACCTTTCCAACGATTCCGGCGCTGGGCTGGTTGAGGATTGCATCGAATCGCTCCGCGCCGGCAACAATCTGGTTATGTTCCCTGAAGGCACGCGTACGCGGCCGGGCCAGCCCATGAGCCTGCAACGCGGCGCGGCCAACATCGCGGTGCGCGGGGCGCGCGACATCACCCCGGTGCGCATCCATTGCGATCCATTGATGCTGCCCAAGGGCCGCCCTTGGTGGCAGGTTCCACCGCGCCGCCCGCATTTCACGATCCGCGTCGAAGAGGACATTGCGATCGCGCCGTTCCTGGCCGAGGGCGAGGAAGCACGCTCGGCGCGTGAACTGACGCGCGTGCTGCACGAGTATTTCGAGACGAGCTGACCTCGTGGATACCGCCAGGGCAGCGCCTATAGTTCACCGATGGCGGGTCAGTCGTTATCATGTCGGCCCGGCTGAACCGACCACGGAATCCTGAATGACCAGCGCCGCGCTGCAACTGGAAATCAAGCAACTGATCATCGATGCGCTGAACCTGGAAGACGTCAAGCCCGATGACATCGACGCCAGCGCGCCACTTTTCGGGGAAGGGCTGGGACTTGACTCCATCGATGCGTTGGAGCTGGGCTTGGCCTTGCATACGCGCTACGGGGTGACACTGTCCGCCGATTCGGCGGAATCGCGCACCCATTTCGCCAGCGTCGATGCGCTGGTTGCCTTTGTAGAATCGGCGCCGGCCAAAACCGCGCCACCGGCATGAATCGCGACAGGGGGAAATCGCTCGCATGACCCAGCAAGAAATATTCGAACGACTGTCGTCGATCCTGCAGGAAACTTTCGACATTTCGCCCGAGCGCATCACCCCGCAGGCACGCCTGAATGAAGACCTCGACATCGACAGCATCGATGCGGTCGACCTGATCGTGAAACTGCGTCCACTGGTCGGCAAGCGCCTGCAACCGGAAGCCTTCAAGAACGTGCGGACCTTGCAGGATGTGGTCGATGCGCTGCACACGCTAATCAGCAAGCCCGGCGATTAGGAATCTGTCGATGGCGGACGCCGTCCGAAAACCCGTGTTGCTGATCGTCGCCGCGCTGACCGTTGCCTATCCCCTCTTGGTCTGGTTCGGCATGGGCAAAGTTTCGCCAGCGTGGCTCGCCCTGTTGCTGGTGCTGGTGGCAGGCTTGCGTGCTTTGGCAACACGGCAACCGATCTGGCTGGTGGCTGCCGGCGGTGGCCTGCTGCTCGCGGCCGCTGCCGCCTTCGGTAATAGCGTGCTGCCATTGAAGTTTTATCCGCTGCTGGTCAATGCGGTGTTGCTGGCCGTGTTTGCCATCAGCTTGCTTCACCCGCCCAGCGCGATCGAACGTCTCGCCCGGCTGCAGGAACCCGACCTGCCGGAATCGGGTGTGCGCTACACGCGACGTGTCACCCAGGTGTGGTGCGGCTTTTTCGTCATCAATGGCAGCATCGCCCTGGCCACTGTTCTGTGGGGCAGTGATGCGACATGGGCGTTGTACAACGGACTGATCGCCTACCTGTTGATGGGACTGCTGTTCGCGGGTGAATCGCTGGTGCGTCGGCGCGTTCGTGCGGCGCAGGCATGAGTGGTTTCGTGAATTCCGTCGCTGATGGCGCGCCGCGCATCGTCAAGATGGAAGAGACTCCTCTGGCGCTGAGCGCAATTGTGGCTGCATTGCTCGACAGCCATCTGGTTGACGATGCGCGCGCCCTGTTGTTGGACGAAGCGAACGCGCAACTCGGCGCGGTCATCGTGCCGAGCGCATCGGGTTGGGCGTTGGTTGACGCACAAGGTCGGCGCGCCTACACGGAAAAACTGCATGGCCTGCTCGCCGACAGTGTTGAAATCGTCGTGTGTCCCGAACGCTGGCGGCTGGTATGGGCGTTGCCGCAGAACGAACATGGCAAAACCACCGACGCAGCAGCGCGTGCCGTGTTCGATCTTCGTCGACCTTACGCGCGTCTGGTGGATCGGGTAGGCGACTGCTTCACCTTTGCGGTCGAAATCGATCCCGCGTCGCCATATTTCGAAGGCCATTTCGAGCGCGCGGCCGTGCTCGCCGGCGTGGTACAGGTCGAATGGGCGGTGCGCTTCGGCCGAGAGCTGTTCGGCGTCGGCGATGATTTCCGATGCATGGAAGCGCTCAAATTTCAGAAGGTGATTCGCCCGGGCGACGCGGTGAAGATGGCGCTGGAATGGAACCGGGATCGCGCCACGCTCACGTTTGGTTTCTCGTCGCAGGTGGGCCGACATTCGAGTGGTCGCATCGTGTTCGGGGCGGCGCCGTGACGCGCTCGGACGTGGTCGTCATTCCTGTCTACAACCACGCCGCTGCGATCGGCGCCGTGGTCGCCGACGTGCGTGCGCATGGCCTGCGACTGATTCTGGTCGACGATGGCAGCGAGCCGGCATGCGCCGCCGTGCTCGATACACTGGCCGCGAACGAGGACGCAATTGATCTGGTGCGGCTGCAAACCAATCAGGGCAAGGGTGGCGCGATGATGGCTGGCCTGCGTCACGCTGCAGCGCGCGGCCACAGCCACGCGCTGCAGGTCGATGCCGACGGTCAACACGATCTCGCCGACATTCCGGCTTTCCTGCAACAGTCCCAGATAAATCCCGAAGCGGTCATATGCGGCTGTCCGATCTTCGATGATTCTGTCCCAAAAAGCCGTCTATACGGCCGTTACGCGACCCACGTCTGGGTCTGGATCAATACCTGGTCGTTCGCAATCACCGACTCGATGTGCGGCTTCCGGGTCTACCCGCTGGCGCCGGTCGTGAAGCTGATCGACGAGGTGCGCATCGGGCGACGAATGGACTTCGATGTCGAGCTCATGGTGCGCCTCTACTGGCGCCGCGTTGCCATCATCAATCAGCCGACCCGGGTCAGTTATCCGAGCGATGGTGTATCGCACTTTAATTTGCTTGACGACAACCTGCGTATCACCGCCATGCACACGCGCCTGTTCTTCGGCATGGTGCTGCGCTCACCAATGTTGCTTTGGCGAAAACTGACGCGATGACCGTTTCGATCGAAAAAGGCCAACACTGGGCCGACATGGGCGAGAGTACGTCGGTGGTCGGCATCTGGTTGCTGTACTGGGTGCATCGGCTGTTGGGGCGCTGGCCGTTCCGGATCTGTGTCTATCCGGTCGTATTGATGTACTGGCTGCTGAATCCGCGGCTGCGCGCTGTCTCGTTGCAATACCTGCGTCGCGTCGAGGCGGCGACGCAGGCGATTGGACATGAGCCCGGTGTGATCGACAGTCTTCGCCATGTCGGGCTGTTCGCCGAATCGATGCTCGACAAATTGCTGGCCGCTTCCGGTCGGTATCACATTGCTGGCGTGCAGACCGAAGGACGCGAACGGCTCTACGAAGATGCCGCCGCCGGCCGAGGTGGACTAATGGTGGCCGCGCACATGGGTTGCCTCGAAATCGGCCGGGCGATCGCGGAACACCGCGGCACGGTGCGCCTCAACATACTGGTGCATACCCGTCACGCGGTGCGTTTCAACCGCTTGTTGACCCGGCTTAATCCGGACAGTGAAGTCAACCTGATTGAAGTGACCGAGATCGGTCCGGAAACGGCCGTACTGCTTTCAGACAAAGTCGCCAAAGGTGAGTACGTCATCATTGCCGGCGATCGCGTACCGGTGTTTGCCAGCCAGACCGTCGACGTTGATTTCCTCGGCCATACGGCACCTTTTCCGGCCGGTCCTTGGGTTCTGGCCAGCCTGTTGCGCTGCCCGGTCTGGTTCATGTGCTGCATTCATTCTGACGACAGTTACATGATCCGATTCGTGCGACTCTGTGATCGCGTCGTGCTGCCGCGTGGTGCGCGCGAAGCGGCGATAGCGCAGTTCGCAGCGCGCTATGCCGACGAAGTAACTGCCTTGTTGCGGCGTTCGCCGTACGATTGGTTCAACTTCTTTCCGTTCTGGGATCAATTGCATGTTGAGCGGCATCGACCTGATGGCCTCTGATCTTTTTGAACCGGCTCGCCCGCCGCACCAAGCGAACTGAGACGAGTGAGCACGCACGATTTCAGCCACGAAACCTCCTTGGCGCCAGCCTTCCACGATCTCGATCCGATGGACGTGGTCTGGCACGGCAACTACGTGAAATACCTGGAACTGGCGCGCTGTGAAGTGCTTGCCAAGTATGGCTATGACTACCCCGACATGGCGGAATCCGGTTATGCGTGGCCAATCGTTGACATGCGATTGAAATACGTGAAACCGGCACGATTTCGGCAGGCACTGACGATTCGCGCCAGCATCGTCGAATGGGAGAACCGCTTGAAGATCGACTACGTGATTCGCGACACCAAAACCGGCGTGACGCTGACCAAGGCCCATACCATCCAGGTGGCAATCGACGTGAGAACGGGCGAAATGCTTTACGTCTGCCCGCGCGTGCTCTGGCACAGACTGGGAGTTGCACCATGATAATTCGATGCATTGCCATGCTGTGCCTCTTGTTCGCGATGCCAGCGCAGGCCAGCGACGATGTCGTTGCAGTGGTGAAGGCGCAGCTCGAACAACCGACTGTGCTGCGCGGCAACTTCGAGCAAAGCAAACGGATTGAAGGCTTCAGCAAGCCGTTGCTGTCGAGCGGCGATTTCATCGTCTCTCGCGAGCGCGGCGTGCTTTGGCGCACAACCAAACCTTTCCCAAGCGTGCTCAAGCTGACCCGTGACGAGATCGTCGCCAGCCAGGGCGATACGGTCACGTTTCGACTGAGCGCCGACAGCGAACCGTCGGTGCGGATCATCAACGGCTTGATGTTTTCACTATTGAATGGCGACGTTGCCGCGCTTGGCAAACAGTTCACGATCAGCGGCACGACGGTGGCGGAACAGTGGGCGCTCGACCTGAAACCACAGCAGGCGGCCTTTGCAAAACTGATCCGAGCGATCGCGTTGAAGGGCGACGCCCACGTGAGCGTAATCGACATCGACGAAGCGAACGGCGATCACACGCAGATTCGTTTCAGCGAACAGGTCAGCACTCCGGCGACGCTGAACGCGGATGAGCTGGAACGCTTCAAGTAAGTCGCTTCGAATAGCCAACGTGGCCGCTGCCGAACATCGATTCATTCGTACGCTGGCATTGGTCTGGCTGCTGCTGGTGGTCGCGATCAGCGCACACAACGCGTGGCTGTGGACCGGCGACCGGCTGAAGCTTGAAACCGATGTGTTGGCGATGCTGCCGCAGGACGATCGCGAACCCGATGTCGCCGGCGTTACGCGCGCGCTGGCCGACGCGGGTGCGCGGCGCATCGTTGTGCTTGTCGGCGCCGATTCGGCTATTGCTTCGCGCAGTGCAGGTGATACCTACGCTGCGGCTCTCGCCGACGTGGCCATCGACGTTCGCTACAGGATCGAAGATGAAACGGCTTCGGACTGGCTGGATTTCTTCACGCCGTTCCGACGCGGATTGCTGAGTGCGACGCAGCGTCAGGAACTGGAATCGACTCCTGCGGCCGATCTCGCAAACCGTGCGGTGCAGGCTTTGTATCGACCCATGGCGATGCCCCGCATCGGCAGTTGGGCCAGCGATCCGCTGAACCTGTTTGGCGATTGGCTCGCCAGGCGCGCGAAAGATAGTCCGATCCGCATCGACGATGGTCGCTTGGGCCTCGTCGCTGGCGAACGGCACTACGCCGTGTTGATGCTGGAAAGCCGCGTCTCGGCTTTTGCCAGCGGCGATCAAGCGCGACTGGTCGATTCGATGCAAGCCGCTCGGACCGCCGTAATGGCGACGACGCCGGATGCCGATGTGCTCAGCGTGGGCGTGCCGCTTTACGCCGCTGCCGCCGCGGGACAGGCACAACGAGAAATGCACACGATTGGCGTCGGATCGTTCCTCGGCATCCTGCTGCTGACCTGGTTTGCGTTCAGCGCAATCAGGCCGCGACTGCTGGTGATGCTGTCGATCGCAATTGGTCTGGCGACGTCGATTTCGGTTTGCGTCCTGGTGTTCGGCAAGCTGCACCTGATCACCGTCGTGTTCGGCGCAACCCTGGTCGGTGTCGCCGAAAACTACGGCAGCAACTGGTTCAGCAATCGCATCGGCTGCGCGCCGGAGCAACGCTGGACCATGTTGCGCGAGCAATGGCCGACGATGGCGCTGGCGATGTCGACCACGGTGATCGGCTATGCACTACTCGCTTTGACGCCCTTCCCTGGCCTGCAACAAATTGCGCTGTTCTCGGCGACCGGTCTGATTGCAGCGTTCCTCACCGTATTGTTGTGGTTCCCCTTCATTGATACGCGTTCGATGCGCTTCTCGCGCTTCGCCGCGTGGATCGGGAGCCTGCGGGCGCGCTGGCCGAGATTGCAACGCGGAAAGTGGAGTTTTGTCTTCATTGCCGCCGTCATTGTCGTTTTGATCGTCGGCGCGCTGCGCCTGCATCCGAATGACGACATTCGCTTGCTGCAGAACTCGCCTGCGAACTTGATTGCCGACCAGCGTCGACTCAACGACCTGCTCGATCTTCCCAGCCCCGCACAATTTTTCCTCGTCAGCGGTATCGATGCAGAATCCGTTTTGCAACGTGAAGAAGCGTTGACGGCGCGACTGAACCAGGCGGTTACCGACGGCGACTTGCGCGGCTATCAGGCAATCTCGGACTGGGTGCCATCACGGCAGCGCCAAGGCGCTAATGCCGCGTCGTTCGCTCGCGTCATCGATGCAGACAACGGTGTACTTGCACTGGCCTCGCAACAGCTTGGCGAGGCCGTTGAAAAACCTACATCAGCGCCGGCCGCCTTGCTGACGATTTCGGATTGGCTTGCCGCGCCGGTCTCTGAGCCGCTACGCCATCAATGGCTGGCGGAGTATCGCGGCGGCGTGGCGAGCGTCGTGTTGTTGCGTCCGCCGAACGGCGTCGCTGGCGCGCCCGCGACAACGAAACTCGCAGCGTTCGCCGACCCTGAAAACGGTGTCCGCTACGTCGACAAGGTATCGGAAGTGTCGAGCCTGATGCAGCGCTATCGCGTGCGCATGGGCTGGATTCTTGCGATCAGCTACTTGCTCGTCTTCATCGCGCTGACGCTGCGCTTTGGTCGCCATGCTTGGCGCGCGTTGCTGCCGACGGCGCTTGCGAGTGCGCTCGCGGTTGCGCTGATCGGCCTGCTGGGCGAACCGTTGCAACTGTTCAACATGCTCGCCCTGCTGCTGATCCTGGGCATGGGTGTCGACTACGGCATCTTCCTGCTGGCCCAACCGCAGCGCGATCTGGTGCGGCCGTTCCTCACGATTACCCTTGCCGCAATTTCCACCCTGCTGGCGTTTGGCCTGCTCGCCCTGTCCGGCACGCCTGCGCTGCATGCATTCGGCCTGACCATGCTGTTCGGCATCGGCTTGGCGTGGCTGCTGACACCCATGTTCATGCCACGCGACAACGACGCGGCTCCCTCGCAATCCAGCACTTGACCGGTCAAGGTGCTGGCCACGGATGAAGCATTCGATTCGCTGGAGTCAGCGACTGATTGATTGCACATGGTCGCTGGTCGCCGCGCGTTGCATCGCGCACCGCCTGCGTCGATTGACCTCGCGCAGGGCGGGCGTTGCGGTGCGCCAGTTCCTGCGTCATGAATGCCGGGCGCTGGATATAATCGGTGTATCCGCAATCCTGGAAATCGCGTGCCCTCATCGCTTTCACCAATGCCACCGATCGCCATCCGCGCCTATACCGCCACCACTGCGGTTGGGCGTGGGCGCGATGCACTGTTGTCCGCGCTGCGCGAAGGTCGCAGCGGCCTGCGTCGCAACGACTTCGGCCCCGATCCGCTGGACTGCTGGATCGGCCGCGTCGAAGGAATCGAGGACGCCCCTCTGCCGGCTAAGTGGGCTCAGTGGGAATGCCGCAACAACCGTCTCGCCTGGGTGGCGCTGCAACAGGACGGCGTGCTGGACGCGGTCGACAAAATGACCGCGGCGCACGGTGCCGACCGGGTGGCTGTGGTAATCGGCACCTCCACGGCGAGCATAGGCGCCAGTGAGGAGGCATACAGCCGTCTGGATGGCGAAGGCGAAGCTAGCCGTTTTCCAGCAGACCTGGACCGTCCCATCGTGCACACGCCGCATTCACTGGGCGACTTCGTGCAGCAAGCCACGGGCTTGCGCGGCCCCTGCATCACCGTCGCCACCGCATGTTCGTCAAGCGCCAAGGTGTTCGCGCAGGCCACGCGGCTCATCCAGTCGGGCATGGCCGATGCGGCGCTGGTCGGCGGCGTGGACACCCTTTGCGGCAGCGTGCTGTTTGGCTTCAACGCGCTGCAGCTGGTGTCGCCCGATCCATGCCGGCCGTTTGATGCGACCCGCGTCGGCCTTTCGCTGGGGGAAGCAGGCGGCTTTGCCGTACTGGAGCGTCCGGGTGAAAGCGGTGGCGACCTGCAGTTGTGCGGCTACGGCGAATCCAGCGATGCCCATCACATGTCCGCGCCGCATCCCGAGGGCGTCGGCGCCAAACTGGCCATGCGCGATGCGCTGGCGCGTGCCGGCATAGTTGCTGGCGACGTTGGCTATCTCAACCTGCACGGAACGGCCACGCCGGCCAACGACACGGTGGAAGCAGGCGCGGTGGCCAGCATGTTCCCGGCCGGGCTGCATGCCAGTTCGACCAAGGGCTGGACTGGCCACACCTTGGGCGCGGCGGGCATTGTCGAGTCAGTCATCGCCCTGCTGGCGCTGGCCGAGGGCGAGCTGCCTGGCACGCTCAACAGCAGCCTGCCCGACCCGGCCTGCGGACCACAGATCCGTTTTTCGAGTGAGAGCCGGCCGATTCGCTTTTCAATGAACAACTCTTTTGGCTTCGGTGGCAACAACGCCTCGCTGGTGTTCGGACGCGTATGAGCCGCCAGCAAGCTCCCACCCTTGAAGCCAGCATTGCGGGCATTGGCTTCTGGACCGGTGGCTTGCCCGACTGGGAATCTGCGCGCGCCTTCGTCACCGCTGGCACTCTGCCCGCCGACGCTCCGGCGCGGCCATCGCCGCAGCTGCTGGCACCGAACGAGCGTCGCCGTGCGCCGGAAACCGTGGCCGTGGCGCTGCACGTTGCGCTTGCCGCCTGCACCGCCGCGGGACGCGATCCGGCCCTGCTGCCGTCCGTGTTCGCCTCGACCCACGGCGACATGGCCATCACCGACTACATGTGCGCCACGCTGGTGGACGCGCCGCGCACCATCTCTCCCACCAAGTTCCACAATTCGGTGCACAACGCCGCCGCCGGCTACTGGACGATTGGAGCTGGCGCGCAGGAACCGGCCACCGCAATCAGCGCCCATGACGCGAGCTTCGCTCAAGGCCTGCTCGAGGCACTCGTGCAGATCGCCACCGGCAGCGAGGCGGTGTTGCTGGTCGCCTACGACGGCACCGGCACCGGGCCGCTCGGGCGCACTTCGCCCAGCAGCGGATTGCTGGGCGGCGCGCTGCTGCTGGTGCGCGACGCGGTGCCGGGCGCGACACGCCTGTCGCTACAGCTTTGCAATGCCGATGTCGCAGTCCAGAGCGACGCGGTTGCAGCCGGCCCGCTTGCACAGCTGGTCGCTGGCAATGCGATGACCCCGATGCTGCCCGTATTCGAGGCGCTGGCCCTGCGCGCGGCCAGTGTCTCGCTGGCCGCTGGCGCGGGACGCGTCATGCACCTGACCTTCGACAATGATTGATTCCGAACGAGTGGGCCGCGGCCAGGTGGTGGTCCTGATCCCGGCCCTAAACGAATCGCTGCGCATTCGCGAGGTGGTGCAAGGCGCGCTCGCCTTCTGCCCCAATGTGATCGTGGTAGACGATGGCTCCAGCGACGGCACCTGCGCATGCATCGCCGACCTGCCGGTAATCCTGCTGCGCCATGTGCAGCGTCGGGGCAAGGGCGAATGCCTGCGTCATGGATTCCGTGAGGCGCTCGAGCGTGGCTTCCGCGGGGTGCTGACCATAGACGGCGACGGCCAGCACAGCGCCGACGACTTGTCGCGCTTGCTTGATTCGGCCAATCGACATCCTGGCTCGATCGTGATCGGGGCACGCCTGCGCAAACGAACCCAGCAGCCCAGATACCGCCGGCTGGCCAACGAGGCCGGCGACTGGGCCATCGCCTGGGGCACGGGCTATCAGCTGTGCGACAGTCAGAGCGGCCAGCGCTTCTATCCGGTGCAGGTGATGGCACTGCAGGACGTTCCAGGTGACCACTTCGTGTTCGAGGCGCAGATCCTCATTTCCGCGGCGCGGATGCTGGGCACGCGCTGCGTCTCGGTGCCAATCGAGTCGCGCTATCGCTGCGCGGACCGAAATGAGGCGTTCCGCCCGAGTCACTTCAGGCCACTTGTCGACCTGTTCCGTATCGTCCACCACCTGGCTTCGCAGGTGCTGCGCCACGGCAGCCTGGCGCACATCCGCGGCAGTATCCGCAACAATCCGCCCCTCATCGACGACGCCAGCAGCGAGTTGGGCGCGACCAATGCACCGCAAGTGGCTCGCGAGGTCGCATGAGTAATGTCAGCTCCGACGTCGCGATCCTCGGCGGAGGCCTTTCCGGCCTGAGTCTGGCGATCCAGCTCAAACTGCGCGATCCGCAGATTGCTGTGACGGTGCTTGAGCGCCGCACGCACCCGGTTGTCGAGGCGGCCTTCAAGGTCGGCGAGTCGACCGTGGAGATCGGGGCGCATTACTTCGACCACGTGCTCGGCCTCCGCGAACACCTGGACGGCGAACAACTGCGCAAGTTTGGCTTCCGCTTCTTCTTCTCGCACGGTCGCGAGGATATCGACCAGTGCACCGAACTGGGCGTGAGCGCGATCCTGCCCACGCCTTCCTGGCAGCTGGACCGCGGACGCTTCGAGAATTTCCTCGGCGAGCATGCGCGTTCGCTGGGCGTCGAATTTCTTGATGGCGCCACCGTGCGCGGCGTTGACCTCGACGCGGGGAATGCGCCGCATGTTGTGTCCTTCGATCACGCTGGGCAGCGCACGCAGCTCCAAGCGCGCTGGGTGGTGGACGCGGCTGGCCGTGCCGGGCTACTCAAGCGCAAGCTCGATCTCGCGCAAGCCAACGACCACAAAATCAACGCGGTGTGGTGGCGGGTGGAAGGCAAGCTCGACCCGGACGACTGGTCGCAGGATCCTGATTGGCTGGCGCGCTGCACGCCGCCGGACCGATGGCGCTCGACCAACCATATGTGCGGCCCCGGCTACTGGTTCTGGCTGATCCCGTTGGCTTCCGGTGCGCATTCGCTGGGTATCGTGTGCGACGCGGCAATGCACCCGCTGGAAACCATGAACACGCATGAAAAAGCGACCGCATGGCTGCGCGAGAATCAGCCGCAGGTTGCCGCCACGCTGGACAAGCCGGAACACGCGCTGCTGGATTTCGCGTTCCTGCGCAACGTGTCGTACGGCTGCAGGAAGGTGTTCAGCGGCGAGCGCTGGGCGCTGACAGGTGAGGCCGGCGTATTCCTCGATCCTTTCTATTCGCCGGGCAGCGATTTCATCGCCATGTCCAACACCTTCATCTGCGATCTGGTTGCCCGCGACCGCGCTGGCAAGCCGTTCGCGCCGTATGCGGACATCTACCAGCAGCTATATCTCTCGTTCTACGAAAACACACTCACCCTCTACGAACGACAGTACCCGCTGCTCGGCGATTCGCAGGTCATGCCGGTAAAGGTAATCTGGGATTACACCTACTATTGGGCGTTGCTGGCGCCGCTGTTTTTCGGTGATCGCCTGACCCACATCGCGCTGCTGGGACGGCTCCGCCCGAAGTTCGACCGCGCCCGTGCGCTGAACCTCGCGATTCAACCGCTGCTGCGCGAATGGGGAGAGCGCAACTCGGGGCCGCTGCTGCCCGACGGCAGGATGCTCGACCAGCACAACATCGACTGGTTCCACGAAATGAACCGCGCGCTCAACGACGTGCTCGACGATGCCGCGTTCGAAAAGCGAATCGGCGACAACGTCGCGCGGATGGAATGGCTGGCGCAGGAAATTCTGGCGCAAGCACGGACATCGCACTTGCAAATCGGCGATCACGGATTGGACGCGCTGCTAGCGCGTCAGGGCACCGACCTGCCTGACTCCCTGACGCCAGAATGGTACGCAAAAGACGTCCAGGATTCTGGCGTCGCGCGGAGCGCCTGAAGCGCACGCCACCTGCGCGTGGCTTGCGCACGCGCTGGGGGATTCACTCTCCCAAAGACGCACCGTCGACCGGCTTCGCGAGCCACTTGCCCACATCCGCCCCGATGGCTGCAACGGTGCGACCCAGGACGGCACAGGAACCCTTGAAACCGCCGAACGCGCCGCCCATCGAGTTACGCCGGACCGTGAAGCTGGCGACCTTCTTGCCGTTCTCGAACAGAGTGCCTTTGGCCTTCACGAACTTCTGGTGGCCCATAAACGCGTTGCCCATGCTCACTGCGTCGCTGATTTCCATCTGCAGCACGCGCCCGCTCTTGGAATTCGGCGCCTGCGACGTCAGCTCGACCGGCACGCTCGAACGTTCCTTGACGAAATCGGCCAGCTTTTCGCCAAGTTGGCACTGACCCTTGATCGCGTCGGAAACGTCGTTCTCCTGCGCGAAAGGCACTGGCTTCTGCAGCTGTACGGCTTGCGCCTGTGCTGCACCGGCCGAGGCCAGCATCGCCGCAGCGATGGTGATCCGAATGAATGTCTGCATAGTATTTTCCCCTTGGTTATCCAGTTCGTAAACCGGTTCATGCTGTAACTGCTTTCCTCGGCGCTCCTTGGATGGACACGAAGCCGCGACGATTGCCTTGCTTCAGGTCATGCCGCCGTTGATGCCGATCACCTGACCGTTAATGTAGCCTGCTTCGGTCGAACACAGGAAGCCCCCAGCGCGGCGACTTCACCGGGCCTGCCGGCCCGGCCGACGGGCACGGTCTGTCTGATCATTTCCGGCGCGAAGGCGTCGTCGGCGATCGCTGATCGCGCAAAAGGTAAAAATGTTCAAGCGTGCTGTGCGGGGCGCGGAATGGTGCCCACATCGCGTGCAGCGCATTGCCGATCGCATTGCGAAGTCCGTGGACAAGCATGGCCAAGGCCGCGTTCGGAACCTCGTGCACCCGCTCGCGCATCGCGCCGTGGGATCGGTCAGCCGGGGAGCAATGGCTGGCGAAACCGCAACGGCAGATGGCGCGGACCGAGCGCGTGCGGGATATCCCACAGATTCAGATCAAGGCGCGGCCAGCGATGTGCGTGAGCTGGCCGAACAGCTACGGCTGGAGATCGAGCACGCGCTCGGGAAGCAGTGCTTTGCGCAGCGTCGCGTCTATGGCGAGCTGGTCAGGCGGGAGATCGAGGATGAGAAACGCACGTTGGCCAGCGAGGCACAGCGTGAGCATGAAGCACTCGAAGCCCGACGCAAGGTCGATGAGGATCGCAACTT
>JAYTAY010000322.1:0-3377 GCA_043737255.1 Luteimonas sp. | reverse complement strand
CGACATGCGCGCTTCCTTTTTCAATTGCAAAAAAACTTGCCGCCGCACGAGGCGGCGGCAAGCGTTGACATCAGTGCATTACGAAATCGGTCAGTTGACGATCAGGCCCGTGTGGACAACGGCCTGCACATTGGCAGTGCCGCGGGCAAGCGCGATGGCCTTGTCGTGCAGGGAGCTGGTGGCGACGCGGCCGGTCAGGTACACCGTGCCCTCTTCCACGCGCACGTCGATGCCGGCGGCATCGGAGCCAAGTCCCGAAGCCAATGCGGCCGTCACTTGATTGGTCAACTTGATGTCGGGTGTGGCCGGCACCGGAATCTGCATGGTGGTCGCGCCCGGGCCGGGGGTGTCGACGGTGACCGGCTTGGTGGTGCAGGCGGAGAGCGATACGGCGGCGGCGATCAGCGCGACGCTGGTCAAGGTCTTGATCTGCATGGGAAGGGTCACTCCAAGTGTGTGGATGGAACCGGACGACCTTCGCAGCTTGATGGTCAATTGCAGGTGATTTAGAAGCTCGGGGGAAGTTGCCGTTCAGCTGGGCGGTGATCACCGCTCGGACCATTCATGGGCGAAATCGCGTGCGTTTGGGTGCCATCATCACCCCATGCTCTCTTTCATCGTCCCCGCCCACGACGAAGCACGCCTGATCGGCGCCACGCTCGACGCGTTGCAAGTGGCGGCAGGCGGCCTGCAGCAACCATACGAAATCATCGTGGTCGACGACGCTTCCAGCGACGGCACCGGCGACATTGCCCGGCGCCACGGCGCACACGTGCTGCGCGTCACCCATCGCCACATCGCGGCCACGCGCAACGCCGGCGCGCGCGCGGCGCAGGGCGAACGGCTGGTGTTCGTCGATGCCGACACGTTGGTGGATGCGGCCGTAATCGATGCGGCGCTGACGGCGATGCGCGGCGGCGCTGTCGGTGGCGGCGCGGCGGTGCGCCTGCAGGGCGAGGTGGCATTGCACGTCCGCCTGGCCGTGGCGTTCTTCGTACATGTGTTTCGGCTGACGCGCATCGCGCCAGGTTGTTTCATGTTTTGCACGCGCGCTGCGTTCGAGGCCGTCGGCGGTTTCGACGAACGCTATTACGCGGGCGAGGATGTTGCCATGAGCCGCGCACTGGCGCGCCACGGCCAGTTCGTGATCCTGCGCCAGGCGGTGTTCACCTCGGATCGCAAACTGCGGACGTTTTCGGCCGCCGAACACCTGCGCATGATGCTTGGGTTTGCGTGGCACGGCAGGAAGCTGCTGCGTTCGCGCGATGCGTTGACGCTGTGGTACGGCAGCAGGCGGAAATAGCGATTGTGGTTGCGGGAGCCTGCCATGGACCATGGTTGATCCGGATCAACATCTGCAGGAGCGCCGCATGGGCGCGATGAGGCTGTACCGGTAAGGCCTCATCGCGCCGATGGGGCGCTCCTGCAAAGCCGCCTTCGCTGCCGGACATCCGCACGATGTCGGCGCAGCCACGGTCGAAATACTGCACAGGCATGCTGAAAAAAAACGGGGCGCATCACTGCGCCCCGCGTCTGTTGCAAGGATGTTGCGTGGATCAGTTGGCGGGCATGGCGGCCATGTCGGCGCGGTGCTTGTCGACTTCGGCCATCGAGAGTTTGCCGTCACCGTCGCCGTCGGCGGTGGTGAAGTGTTCCGTCAGCATGCTGTCGGCCGACACCTCATCCATGGCAAGGCCGCCGTCGCTGTTCTTGTCCATGTCGGCGAACGACATCTCCGTGCCCATCGCCGGTGCCGGCATGGGCGCGGGTTCGGCAGGCATCGGTGCCGGCTCGGCAGCCATGGGAGCATCGGCTGCCGGGGTCACATCAGGCGTGGCGTCGCGGTTGCAGGCCGTCGCAAACAGCGCGGTCGACATCGCCAGGGTCAGCAGCAATACATTGTTGGTTTTCATGGTGGATTCTCCAGTTTGTCCAGTGTGAGCGCCGCCGCGCAACAATGCGTGGGCGGTGTGCATCGTGGTGACGCACTGCGCTGTCGTCGACGCGGTTCACGCCGGCCGCGCCGCATGTCATGCGGGCCAACATCACCCCAGATCGAGTGCGACGCGACGCGCGCACGGTCGCAGCAGGCCTGTAAATAGGAGGTGATGTCGGCGGACCGCCGAGGATGGCCGGCAAGTGGTTGAAGGCGACGTGGCCAATTGCAGTCTCGGGCGGGCAGGGTCGTTGGTTGCCCCTGTCCGCGATTGGTCCTTTCGGGCAAAACAGTGCTTCGCGTGCACCTCGGAGCCGTGCCGTTGCGGTTAAAAGTCTCGCCCGAATCGCCTGGAGCCTTTCGCTGCAGCAGAAAGCCTTTCCGGAGCACCGCCAAGCCACTTCGTTGCAGCAAAAAACCCCACCCCAGCAGCGCGAAGCCGCTTTGATGAAGCAAACCACCTCGCCGGAGCAGCACGGAGCCGCTTCGATGAAGCAAACGCCCCGCCCGAGCGCCTCGGAACCGCTCCGTTGTGGCAAAAAGCCTCGACCGAGTACCTCGGAGCCGCTCCGTTGCCACAAATAGCCCGTGCGCGCCGTGCAAAGCCGGAATACGCAATGTGGGAGACGGGGACAAGGCAACGTGCGGCTAGCTCATAGGATGCGGCAAGCGCAGCGCACCGCATCAATCGCGAATGACGCGACGGGTTTGCAGGACCGCAGCGTGAAACGCGCAAGCTTTGGCGTGTTGAACCCGTCCGAGCACCACAAGCAGACGGCCGTGTGTCTGGTGGAAGTGAGCTTCCTGGATGTGCCTGGAGAACAAACGCGGCTGGCCAAGGCGGCTTACAGGCAGGCGATTGCGAAGGCACTCCTGCACGCCTTGCAGGCTTTCATGTCCGCCACCAGGAAGACCGCGATCAAGAAACCGGTGCCTGACAACGCTCGCCACGAACCCGCCGACGGGTATGAGCTGCAGGCAGATGAGGTGGTTCAAATCTCGTAGGGCGGAATCGACGCAGTCGCTTCCGCCGGGCGCAGTGTGCTGGTTCCGCCCTGCGAGTACGGCCTCCACGCGACCGTCGATTCCATCTGCCCAGTGAAATTTGCAGAAGTGCAATTCCGGTATCGTCGCCCCCAATGAACCAGATACAGACGCGCCGCCTCACGCAGGAAGTGGAAGATACCTATCGCCGGGCGTTGACCGGTGGGCCTTTCTATGCGGTGGCGTGGCTGGCGGTCGGGATCTATGGCGACGCCTTCACGCGTGCGCCGTTGCTGAGCTGGGTTTTGCTGATTGCGTTCTTCGGGCTCGCCGCCGCGCGTTTCGCCCATCGTCCGCTTCGCGATGCGAATGATGCGGCCAGGTCCCGTTGGCTGCGCCTGCATTGGGGCATCGTGGTGCTCACGACATTGTTGTGGGGCGGCGTGTTTTGCTGGGC
>JAYTAY010000321.1:0-7855 GCA_043737255.1 Luteimonas sp. | reverse complement strand
AAGGCCGTCGCGAGGCCGCGTTCCGCGATGCCGAAGCGCGCGAGCGGCTGGCCGAGGCGGAAGCCAAGGCGACGACAATGGTGTCGGATGCGATCGCGCAGGGCGATGTGCAGGCGATCAATTATTTCGTTGCGCAGAAATACGTGGAGGCGCTGAAGGAATTCGCCGCTTCGCCCAACCAGAAATTGTTGATGCTGCCGATGGAGACGACCGGCATCCTCGGTTCGCTGGCGGGCATCGCCGAGTTGACCAAGGCGGTGTCGGAGAAGACCGCCGAAAGCGCGCTGGTGCGCAGCGCAACGCTGCCGCCGAGGAGTTGAGCACATGACCCTGATGCAATCCCCGTGGTTCTGGTGGGGCGTGGCGCTGGCGCTGTTCGCGCTGGAAGCAATGTTGCCGGGCACGTTCATGTTGTGGCTGGGGTTTGCCGCGATCGGCACCGCGATCATCGACATGGTCGTGCCGATGTCGGGCGCCGCGCAGTGGATGCTGTTCGGCGTGCTGTCGCTGATCTCGGTGCTTGTCGGCTGGCAATACAAGCAACGCCATCCGCCCACCGCCAGCGACCAGCCGCTGCTCAACCGTCGTGGCGACCAGTTGGTGGGCCAGGTGTTTCCGCTGGAATCGGCGATCGTCGATCGCCGCGGACGGCTGAAGATCGGGGATGCGTTCTGGACTGCGGAAGGACCGGATCTTGCTGCGGGCTCGCGCGTGCGCGTAGTGGCGGTGGATGGGATGACGGTGAGGGTTGAGGCGGCGGAATAGTACGCAGGTGTTAGTCACCTCGCTCACGTAGGCCGGATGCAGCACAGCGGACTCCGGGGTTTCTACGTAACATCGAATGTCACGAAAAGCCTTGGGTGCGCTTCGCTTACCCGGGCTACGGAACTACAGCTCTTGCTGTCATCCCCGCGAACGCGGGGGACCTAGTGGCTTAGTTTTTGATAGCAAAGGCGCTGGATTGATCAGCGTCGCTATTGTGAAGCGCTTCCGCCCTCGCGGGGTTTTTAACAGCCGCATGGCTGATCATGACGAACAGGTGCCGTGATATGCGTCGCCGCCACATCTCCGCTTGATCACGTCGCAAAAACACAACAACGGGTCTGGGATAATGCCGGCCCGCTTCAATCTTCCTCCAAGGCTCCCATGACCCAGAAGACCATCCTCAACGACGCCCATCGCGCGCTTGGCGCCAAGATGGTCGACTTCGGCGGTTGGGACATGCCGCTGCACTATGGCTCGCAGGTCGAGGAGCATCACCTCGTGCGGCGCGACGCCGGCATGTTCGATGTCAGCCACATGACCGTGGTCGATTTGCGCGGCGCGCGCGTCCGCGACTTCCTGCGCACGCTGGTCGCCAACTCCGTCGACAAGCTCAAGGTGCCGGGCAAGGCCCTGTACACCTGCATGCTCAACGACAGCGGCGGCGTGATCGATGACCTGATCATCTATTACCTGTCCGAAGACTTCTTCCGCCTCGTCGTCAACGCCGCTACCCGCGAGAAAGACGTCGCATGGATCACCCGGCAGGCCAAGCCATTCGCGGTCGAGGTCACCGAACGCCCGGAGCTGTCGATGATCGCCGTGCAAGGCCCGACCGCACGCGAACGCGTGCTCGGCCTGCTCGCCACCGATGCCGCAGCGGCCGCTAAAAAAATCGGCAAGTTCGTCGCCATTGAAGCCGCCATGCAGGACGGCACGCCGCTGTTCATCGCGCGCACCGGTTACACCGGCGAGGACGGTTTCGAAATTATCGTGCCCGAAGACAAGGCCGTCGCCTTGTGGGATGCCTTGCTCGCCGCTGGCGTCAAACCGGCGGGCTTGGGCGCGCGCGACACCTTGCGCCTGGAAGCCGGCATGAATCTGTACGGCCAGGATATGGACGACACCGTCTCGCCGTACGAAGCCGCACTAGCCTGGACCGTCGCGCTCGACGATGATCCCGATGCAAAGCCGCGCGCCTTCACCGGCCGCAACGTCCTCGAACAACAGAAGGCCAATGGCGCGCCGCGGCAGATGGTCGGCCTGGTCATGGACGACAAGGGCGTGCTGCGTCACGGCCAGAAAGTGCTGACCGCCAATGGCGACGGCGAGATCCTGTCCGGCACGTTCTCGCCGACACTGGGCAAGGCCATCGCCTTTGCGCGCATTCCAGCGGGCGAGCCGGGCGCTGTCCGTGTCGACATCCGCGGCAAGGAAGTCCCGGTGCGCGTGGTCAAGTTCCCGTTCGTGCGCGACGGCAAGCCGCAGGACGGGATGTGAGCCATCGCCTTCGAGCTTCGCTAAACTACGTTCCCATCCCGCCCAACCGACCGACAGCCGGAGCCAACCGATGATCGAAATTCCAGGAGACCTCAAATTCCTGAAGTCCCACGAGTGGGCCCGCGTCGAAGGCGACGGCAGGATCACTGTCGGTATTTCCGACCATGCACAGGGACTGCTGGGGGATCTGGTCTATGTCGAATTGCCCGAGGTCGGCGATCGCATCGAAGCAGGGAACGCCTGCGCCGTGGTCGAGTCGGTCAAGGCCGCTTCCGACGTGTACGCACCGGTCACCGGCAAGGTGGTCGAAGTCAATGCGGTGTTGTCCGACAAGCCCGAAACGATCAATGAAGACGCCTACGGCGACGGCTGGATCTTCGTGCTGGAAGCCGAAGAACCCGAACAAATGAACGAGTTGCTGGCGCCGGATGATTATGCCGAGTTGCTTGAAGACGACGATCACTGATTTGCTTTCCCGTGTTCTTTCTCCGTCCGGAGAAGGGACACGCAGCGACGGATGAGGATTTCCTGTCCGACGATGTTTCGACTCATCTGATACCGCACACCCTCATCCGCCTACGGGCACCTTCTCACCTTGGACACCCTTCGGGCCGACGGGAGAAGGCAAGCAAGAGCAAAACCTCAATGCCCTTCATCCCCCACACCGAAGCCGACGTCCGCGACATGCTCGCAGCGATCGGCGCGCCCGACATCGAAACGCTGTTCGACGAGATCCCCGAATCGCTGAAGGTCAAATCCCTGGCCAAGGTGCCGGAAGGGCTGTCGGAGATGGACACCGTCAAGCTGATGCGCGCACGCGCCAGGCAGGACGAAGCCACGCTGAACTTCGCCGGCGCCGGTGCGTATGAGCACCACATCCCGGCCGCGATCTGGCAGATCGTCGGTCGTGGCGAATTCTATTCCGCTTACACGCCATACCAGGCCGAAGCCAGCCAAGGCACGCTGCAACTGATCTACGAATACCAGACGATGATGACGCGGCTGACCGGCATGGACGTCAGCAATGCGTCGATGTACGACGGCGCCACCGCGCTGGCCGAGGCGGTGCTGATGGCCGAGCGCAGCGCGCGCAAGGGACCGCGCAAGGTGCTGGTGCCGCGCGGCGTGCACCCGGCGTATCGCAAGGTGCTGGAGGCGATCTTGCCGTTGCAGCAGATCGAGATCGTCGAATTCGATTTCTGCCACGACGCAGGCACTGCTGATAACGGCAGTGGAGGCGCGGTGTCACCGCAGTGGCTGGCGGAACAGGACTTCGGCGAGTTCACCGCGCTGGTGATCCCGCAACCGAATTTCATCGGCGTGCTCGAGGATGTCGACGCATTGACCGACTGGGCGCATGCCAAGGGCGCGCTGGTGATCGCGGTGGTCAATCCGATGTCGCTGGCGTTACTCAAGGCGCCGGCGCAATGGGGCGGTGCTTCCGGACAGCGCGCAGGCGCCGACATCGTCTGTGGCGAAGGCCAGCCGCTGGGTGTGCCGTTGTCGTCGGGCGGGCCGTACTTCGGCTTCCTCGCATGCCGTCAGGAACTGGTGCGCAACATGCCCGGCCGCATTGTCGGCCGCACTACCGACCTTGACGGTCGCGTTGGTTTCGCTTTGACGCTGCAGGCGCGCGAGCAGCACATCCGTCGCGCCAAGGCGACCTCGAACATCTGCACCAACCAGGGTTTGCTGGTCACGGCCGCAACCATCTACATGGCGTTACTTGGCCCGGAAGGCCTGAAGAAAGTCGCCGCCGCTTCCGCCACCAACCTGCGCTCGCTGCGCGACAAGCTCGGCAAGATCCCGGGCGTCGAACCGTTGTATCCGCAGCGCGCCCACTTTCATGAGATGGCATTCAAGCTGACGAAACCTGCGAGTGAAGTGATCGAGACGCTGGCTGCGGTGCGCATCGTCGCCGGCGTGTCGCTGGGCGAGGAATATCCGGAACTGGGCGACGCGTTGCTGGTGTGCGTCACCGAAACCAAGTCGGAAGCCGACCTCGATGTGTTCGCCAAGGCGCTTGCCGACGCACTGATGTGACATCAGACACATTGCTTCAATCGCAACCTGCGTCGGCTACGACGCGGGTTTTTCTTTCTGCGACGCGTCATGCAGAAGGTCCGGCACGGCACACAACGGCGAAAAATGTCCGCGCATTTCTGCGCAAATGGACTTGTGCAACGCAAAACAGAGCCGTTGCCGAAAACTTTTTTTGACGGCCCCGGCGCGCCGCAAACGCCCTTTGCATCGTTCGACGCAGATGCGACGCAGTGCACACATGCGTACGCGCGTTACGAAGCGATGATAAATAAATCCCTATAAAAAGCGTCTTTTTTTTTGCAACACGCTTTGTTGTTGCGCGCCAGGCACGTTGCGGTGCCGGCATTGCGCATGCCGTTTGGCGTCATTACTGCCGGTACTGATGATGACTGACTGAAAAATAATTGCGGCAAAGTGTTGACAGTGCCAAAAACCGTGATTACGTTTCGCCCAGCAGACGTTTGCTGCGGAACAGAGTGAGTCGAATCAACGCGATAGCACGAAGCACAACACAGCGCTCCGCCCGGACAGTCATGACGGTGGACTCAGGCTTCGTCTCCCTCGAAAAAACAGAACGTCTTCCAGAACACTCGACCCGTAGCGTCCGGCGCTGCGGGTTTTTTATTGAGAGCGACCTGCGCGGCGGCAACGCGCGACGCTCGAAAGAATCCGTTCCGCTGCGCCTTGCGCAACGGCGGTTGATCGCGGGTCCGACTCCCGCGGTGTTGCTTCCACCTGGGCAGTTCCATCCGATAGTCAACTGACGAGGAGCCATCCAATGGCTATGAAAAAAGCTGCTAAGAAACGTCCCGCCAAGAAGGCGGCAAAGAAATCCACCAAGAAAGCTGCGAAGAAAGTAGTCCGCAAGGCAGCCAAGAAGGTCGCGCGCAAGCCGGCCAAGAAAGCCGCCAAGAAGACCGCAAAGAAAGCAGCTAAGAAGACCGTGAGAAAGGCCGCCAAGAAGAAGGTTGCCAAGAAAAAGGTAGCGAAGAAAAAGGTTGCCAAGAAGTCCGCAAAGAAGGCTGCTAAAAAAGTAGCCAAGCGGAAGCCAGCCAGAAAGGCCGCCAAGAAGACCGCCAAGAAGGCTGCGAAGAAGACAGCCAAAAAGGCTGCGAAGAAGACAGCCAAAAAGGCTGCGAAAAAGACAGCCAAGAAAGCGACCAAGAAGGCCACCAAGAAGCGTGCAAAGAAGGCTGCCAAGAAGCCTGCCAAGAAGGCAAAGCGCGCCAAGGCTGCTCCAGCAACCATGCCGGCCATGCCGGCGCCAATGATCTAATCGTCCCGATTAGTCGTAATCCAGGCTCTCCTCCCGCGCCCAGGCGGGGGGGGAGTTTTTTTATGGGTGACTTTTTTTCCGGCGCCGGCGACTGGTCGGGTGGGCCTTGGCAAACCGGGTGGCGCTGAATCGCGGGCGACCATGCAACGCAAGCGCTTGGGCATTGCGATCAATCGCCGCTGATGCGCGTGTACCTGAAAGAGTAGTGGAGCAAGTTCCGCTCTACCGGGCAACGCGCCGGGCCATCGCTCAAAAATTCAGTTGATCTTCGGCAGTTGTGGGCCGAGGCCCGGTCCGCGGGTGTTTCGCCAATCGTCTCACAAGGGGAACTCCATGGGGGCTGCGAATAGCGCAAGGCGGCGAAGCAAGCTCCGCCCTACCAAGCCGAACGTATGGAGTCGAGGTTAGTGTTGACCTTGAAGTGCGGATCGCATTGGACGTTCCACGAACGCCGCGCCTTTATTCTGGCGCAGCGTTCGCGCTGGAGGATTCCATGCCAACGTTCGGAGATTCCTCGGCATACATCGTGTCTGCTGCTTGCGGCTCGCGCTTGATCCACGCGACCGCCGGCAAACCCACGGCGCGATCAAGGATCGTCGGCAGCAGGCCCGACGGCAGCGAGCTGTCGCTGTTCCACAGGATCGCGATACCAAGATCGCGCTCCGGCATCACCGCCATGACGCCGCGGTAGCCTTGCACCGCGCCGCCGTGAAAGACGAGTTCGCGCCCGGCATAGTTGTAGACGCGCCAACCCAGGCCGTAGCCCGCGGAGAACACGCGCTCACGGCGCCACGGTGAACCGCGCATTTCCGACGGGGTCGAAATCACCGGTGCATGCAGCGTCGCCAGCAACGGCGCCGGCAATACGTCCGGGCGATGTCCGGTGTGCGCGATCAGGTATTGCGCCATGTCGGCGATGCTGGCGTTGACGCCGGCGGCCGGCGGCAAGCGGTAATACGTCGGCTTGGGCATCCGCGACACCCAACTGCCGCCACCACGGATGTGCGGCTTGGCCCAACGCGAACTGGCGGCGATGCCTTCCAGTCCATAACTCGCGTCGTTCATGCCGAGCGGCTTGAAGATGCGGCGTTGCACGTTTTCGCTGAAGAACTGGCCGGTGGCCGCAAACACGACATCGCCGATCATGCTGAAGGCGACGTTCTGGTACGCATAGCACTCGCCCGGGGCGCATTTCATCGGTGTGTACGCCAGCTTCTGCACCAGGTCGTGGTAGCTGGCGTTGCCTTCGATGTCGCGATCGTAGGCGTTGTGGGTCAGACCGACGCGATGACTGAGGATGTCGGCAACGGTCAGGCGTTGCGCGGCGTTAGGATCGGACAAACGGAACGCGGGCATGAAATCGATCAGTTTGCTATCCCAGCGCAAGGCGCCGTCGTTGACCAGCATGCCGGTCATCGTGCCGGCGAAGGATTTGGACAATGACGCCAACCGGAACACGGTATGCGCATCGACCGGCTCGGCGGCCGACATGTCGGTGATGCCGTAACCGCGCGCGCTGAGCACGCGGCCGTTTTGCACGATGGCCAACGCAAGGCCTGGAACGCGCTGATTGGCTACCAGTTCCTGCGCCAGCATTTCGAATTCCCGGACATCAAAGCCCGGTGCCAGCGGCATGGAGCGCGATGTCGTCACCGGGGCCGCGAACGCAATCGGCGAGGCAGCAATCGGCGCAGCGGTGTTGCGATAGGTTTGCGGTGCGGGAACCGAACGCGCCGCCGCAGGTGCGCTGTCCCAACGCAGCGGTGTCTGGGCAGTAGATGACAATGCAATCGGCAGTAGCGCGCTGATGAGACCGATCCGCGCCACCCGCCACGTCCGCCGTTGCCGCTGGATGTCGATACCTTTCATCGGACGTTGCCCCTGCGTATGCTGCGGCCTCGGGCCGTCTTGACCCGATACTAGTCCGTCCAAACCAGTCGTTGCATGAACAAGGGGAGCTTTCATGGTTAGTTTGTTGATCCTGCTCGCAATTGTGATCGTTTTCGCGTTGTGGGCCGTCGGCATCTACAACGGCCTGGTCACGGCCCGTAATGCCTTCAAGAACGCCTTCGCCCAGATCGACGTGCAGTTGCAGCGGCGGTTCGACCTGATTCCCAACCTGGTCGAGACCGCCAAGGGTTACCTGACCCACGAGCGTGAGACGCTGGAAGCGGTGATCGCGGCCCGTGGTGCGGCGGTCTCCGGCCTGGCGGCGGCCAAGGCCAGCCCCGGCGATCCGGCGGCGATGGCCGAACTGGCTGCTTCGCAGGGCGC